>JBJEUC010000058.1:0-5729 GCA_051883635.1 Candidatus Fimadaptatus sp. | reverse complement strand
CCTGGCCACAAGGCCGCTGAAGCCCGGCCCCGTCCCGGGCCTGCCACCCACGGCGTACCCCACGGCGATGCTGAGGTGCAGCTTGTTCCTTGTGTTGTATTCGGCCTGCAGCGCTTCCGAGGCGGCGATGGCGCGCCTTATCGCGGCCTCGTCCACCGAGGGGCAGATGACCGCGAACTCGTCGCCGCCGATGCGGTACGCGGTGCCGAGGCTGCCGAAGGCGCTCTGTATCACGTCGGCGGCGGCGCGGATGAGCATGTCCCCGCACTCGTGGCCGCGCGTGTCGTTCACCGCCTTGATGCTGTTTACGTCCATTATCACGACGCCCAGATGCGCCGTGTCCAGTGTCACGTTTCTGTCCCGGATGTATGCGTTGCGGTTCTGCAGGCCGGTCAGCGCGTCCATGTAGGCCATCTTCTTGTAGAACTCGGCCTGCATCTGCTTTTTGTGCACCTCCACAACCTCGGCGAAGAGCAGCCTGACCATGAAGAATATCAGCACCAGCAATCCTATGCCGTATATTACCGGGTAGGCGCGGTTCTGGCCCAGCAGGAATGCGACCAGCGCAGCCACGCTTATCACGCCGAACGCCGTCGTGCCCATGCCTATGTTGTGCTCACGGATGTTCTGGCTGTGGATGAGGTCGCGGGAGTACAGCCGGACGCTGAGGACGCCGAGCACGACTATCAGGACATGCTGTATGGACAGCACCCCGAGGAAGGCGTAGGACGGCGCGCTGAGCGCCAGCAGCACCAGAAACAGGAGCAGGTTGGCGTTCATGACGCTTTCCAGCACGCTGATGTACCTCCTGCCCTTGACAAAGCATTTGAGGAACTCCGCGTACGCAACGGGCAGCAGCAGGATTGACGCGTATGAGACGAGCGTGACGCACTTTACGAAGCTCCCGTCCCCGGCCGCGTCCCGGAACGCCAGGAAGAACCGCGAGTCGGTCAGCACCCATACGCCGGTCAGTATCACAAACGCGCCCAGCACGCCCGCCGCATTGGACACGCTGCCGGACAGCTCCCTGACGAGCCGGGCGTACGCGCTGTAAAAGACCAGCAGCGAGCCGCAGAGCATGGACGCGATGAAGAACGACAGCGCGAACATGTTGTCCCCCAGGAACGCCCTGACGCTCACGTCATAGGCGACCGTATCCAGCGTCGGGTCGGCGGTGGGCAGCTCGGGCAGGCCGGTGAACCACACCACCGCCGCGCTGAGCAGCAGTCCCGCCGCGTACCAGGCAGCTTTTTTCATTTCAGTACCTCTTGAAGCGCGCTTCCCCGCCGGAGGGCGCGCAGTGCTTTTTCATGTACAAATAAGTGAGTGAACATCGTCATTAAGATTCTATCACATGTCGCGTCATTTTGAAAGTGAATATTTGCGCATCGGCCCCGGGGGCGCCGCCGGGCCGCGATTGACAAGCGCCGCCGCTTTGCCGTATAATGTCGATGTTGCTGAAATACAAAAGCGGGAGGCGCGCATGAAAACGCTGTACGTGAGCGACCTGGACGGCACGCTGCTGGGGCCCGACAGCCGCATATCCCCGCGCTCGCTGGACATACTGACCGGGCTCATCGAGGGCGGGCTGATGTTCACCTACGCGACGGCGCGCTCCTATGCCAGCGCGCGCGTCGTCACCTCGGCCCTGCGCGTGAGCGCCCCCGCCATCACCTACAACGGCGCGATGCTGGTGGACACGCGCGACGGGCGCGTGCTCAGCTCGCTGCGCCACTCCCCCGCCGTGACCGCCGCCGTGCGCGCGCTGGCCTCCGAGGGCGGCGCGCCGCTGCCCTTTGTGTACGCGATGGTCGGGGGCCGCGAGCGCGTGAGCTACCGGCCCGACCGCATGAGCGCGGGCATGGAGCGCTACCTCGCCAGCCGCCCGGGCGACGGCCGCTTCCGCGCGGTCGAGGACGGCGACGCGCTGTTCGAGGGCGAGGCGTTCTACTTCACATACATCGATTCGCGCGCGCGGCTGGAGCCGGTCTACCGGCGCGTGCGGGAGCTGGACTGCCTGACCTCGCTGCACGCCTACCCCGACGCGCCCAACGAGTACTGGCTGGAGATGATGCCCCGGGGCGCTACCAAGGCCCGGGCCATAGAGCGGCTCCGGCGCGACATGGGCTTTGAGCGCGTCATCTGCTTTGGCGATTTCCACAACGACGCCTCGATGTTCCGCGCGGCGGACGAGGCCTACGCCGTGGGCAACGCCGAGGCGGAGCTCAAGGCGCTGGCCACGGCGGTGATAGGTGACAACGCGCACGACGGCGTGGCGGAATTCCTGCAAAAGCGCGTTCTGGGCGCGCATTAGCAGGCGCCTGCGCAACACTTTGCATAATGAATCGGCAAAAATAACCTTGCGCGCGCCCGGGAAGCTGTGCGCGCTGTGGCAATATGCGCCAAAATGTAGTATAATGGTTCTGCTCATCAATCACGGCGCGCGCAGCCCTGCGCGCGTCATTCCGACGGAGGCCGAGATACGATGGATACCGAAGCTTTACTCGAATGTGCGCTGGACGTAGGCGAACAGATGCTGATATGCGGAGCGGAGATAAGCCGCGTCGAGGACACGGTGGAGCGCATATGCTACGCGTACGGCGCCAGCAGAGTGGACGTGTTTACGATAACATCCTGCATAATCGCGACGGTCAAGTTCGAGGGCGCAAACCCCGCCACGCAGACGCGGCGCATACGCGTGACCAACAACGACCTGACAAAGCTGGATCACTTAAACGCGCTGAGCCGCCGCATATGCGAGGAGAAGCCCGACTTTGACGAGTTCAGGCGCGAATTCCGCAGCGTCATCGCCCCGCATCCCTATCCGCTGCTGGGCCAGTACGCCAACTTTGCGCTGGTATCCTCGTCGTTTTCGGTATTCTTCGGCGGCACCTGGCAGGACGCGCTGGTCTCGGGCGTCATCGGCATAATACTAAAGTGGCTCACGATGCAGTGCGCGCGCTACGGCCTGAACAACGTGCTGTCCAACGTGTTCTGCTCGTTTGTGGGCGGCTACATAGCGGTGCTGGCGCTGCGCATGGGGCTGGGCGACAGCTTCGACAAGATAGCCATCGGCGTCATCATGCTGCTGATACCGGGGATACTCCTGACCAATTCGCTCAGGGACATGATAGGCGGCGACACCGTTTCGGGCATAATGCGCCTGTGCAACGCCCTGCTGGGCTCGGTGGCCATCGCAATAGGCTTCGCGCTGGCGGGAGGGATGATATAGTATGGGCGCAACGATAAATCAGATAGTCATGTCGCTGCTCAGCTCGATAGGCTTTGGCATACTGTTCAACCTGCGCGGGCGCAGGCTCATGCTGGCCGGAGTGGGCGGCATGCTGGGCTGGACGCTCTACCTGATACTGTACCATTACACCGGGCAGGAGGTCGTCTGCTACGGCCTGGCCACGATAGTGACCACACTCTATTCGCAGGCGCTGGCCCGCATAGTCAAGTCGCCCGCCACGCTGTTCCTGGTGCCCTCGGTGGTGCCCATGCTGCCCGGCGGATATCTGTACTACACCATGCTCTATGCCGTGCAGGGCAACTGGGAGCAGTTCCTGAGCGAGGGCGTGCTCACCCTCTCCACCGCGGCCGCGATAGCCGTGGGCATAATGGTGGGCTCGTCGCTGTACACTACGCTCCTGGCCGTAAAGCGCATGCTGACCGGCGAGAGGCGCGACCGCGCCGCATGAGCGCCACGGGGACAATATCATGAAGAAGAACGTAAAGCGCGCGCTGGCGCTGCTGCTGGCCCTGGCCGTGGCGCTCGCGTCGCTGATAAGCATGCTGCCACACCTTTACGGCGGCTGAACAGGAGGGCTCCATGACCAGAGCCGTAGGGATATTCGCGCATGTCGACACGGGCAAGACCACCTTTTCGGAGCAGCTGCTCTACCACGCCGGGGTGATTAAGCAGCCCGGGCGCGTCGACCATCAGACCGCCGCGCTGGATCTCGACCCGATGGAGCGCCAGCGGGGCATAACCATATTCTCAGACCAGGCGCATTTTGACTATGGCGGCGAGCGCTACTGGTGGGTGGACACGCCGGGCCACGTCGACTTCTCCGCCGAGGCGGAGCGCGTGCTGGGTGTGCTGGACTGCGCCGTGCTGCTGGTCTCGGCGGTGGACGGCGTGCAGAGCCACACCCGCACGCTGTGGCGGCTGCTGGAAAAGCACGCGCTGCCGGTGCTGATATTCATCAACAAGGCCGACCGCAGCGGCGCTGACCCGGCGGCCGTCGCGCGGCAGCTGCACGAGCGGCTGGGCGCAAACGCCCTGCCGCTGGAGCTGCCGCTCAACATGAACGCGCTGAGCGAGAGCGCCCTGGAGCAGATAGCCTCGGGCGACGAGGAGCTGATGGAGGCCTACTTCGCGGGCGAGTGCGACCCCGAGCGCTGCCTCGCCTCGCTCCGGGCGCAGATAGCCGCGCGGCAGATATTCCCCGTGTTCCACGGCAGCGCGCTGCGCGACGAGGGCGTGCGCGAGTTTCTGGACGCGCTGGGGCCGCTCACCCTGCCCTACCGCGCGCCGGAGGGCGGGTTCAGCGCGCGCGTGTACAAGATACGCCACGAGGGCTCGACGCGTCTGACCTACTTCAAGGTGCTATCGGGCAGCGTGAGCGCGCGCGACACCGTGCGCGTGGCCGACGAGGACGCGCCCGAGGGCTTCACCGGCCAGAAGCTGACCGAGCTCAGGCTATACGACGCGGCGCGCTACACTTCAGTGCCCCGGGCACAGGCGGGCGAGCTGTGCGCGGCGGTGGGCCTGAGCGGCTGTCTGCCGGGCGACACGATAGGCGCGGGCGCGTGCCGCGGCCCGGCCGGCGCGCTGGAGCCGATACTCTCCTCCTCGGTGCTGCCGGACGCCGGTCACACCAGCCCGCAGCTGATGACGGCGCTGCGGGTGCTGGAGCAGGAGGAGCCCACGCTGCGCGTGAGCTGGGACGAGCTGCACGGGCGCGCGAACGTGGCGCTGATGGGCGCGATAGAGCTGGACGTGCTCAGGCAGCAGCTTAACTCGCGCTTCGGCATCGCCGCGCAGTTCACGCCCTGCGAGGTCATGTACACCGAGACCATCGCGGAGCCCTGCCTGGGCATAGGCCACTACGAGCCGCTGCGGCACTACGCCGAGGTCGTGCTGCGGCTGGAGCCCGCGCCGCGCGGCTCGGGCATATCGTTCGACAGCGAACTGCATGTGGACGACCTGCCGCTGCCCTACCAGAACCTGATACGCACGCATGTGTTCGAGCGCGTGCACCGGGGCGTGCTGACGGGCTCGCCGCTCACCGACGTGCGCGTGGTGCTGATAGACGGGCGCATGCACCTCAAGCACACCGAGGGCGGCGACTTCCGCGAGGCGACCTATCGCGCGATACGGCAGGCGCTGATGCGCGCGCGCAGCGTGCTGCTGGAGCCGATATGCCGCTTCGAGGTCGAGATACCCGCCGACATGCTGGGCCGCACGGCCTCCGAGCTGAGCCGGCTGCAGGCGCGCATGGACGCGCCCGAGCAGCGCGGGAGCGACTGCCTGCTCACCGGCGAGATGCCTATAAGCGCCATGATCGCCTATGCGGGCGACTTTTCGATGAACATGCGCGGCAAGGGCCACCTGTCCTACGCCCCCGACCACAGCGAGCCCTGCCGCGATGCGGACGCTGTCATCGCGCGCAAGCAGTACGACCCCCTGGCCGACGTGGCGCAGCCGCCGCACTCGGTGTTCT
>JBJEUC010000057.1:0-5737 GCA_051883635.1 Candidatus Fimadaptatus sp. | reverse complement strand
AGGTGTAGCGCCGTTTCGTGCGTTGCGTATAATCCACGGCCATTGCACATGAACAAAACGCGGCCTGTGCTTTGGGAGCGGTTGCTTGCCGGTGCGCGGGCCGCTTTCGTCGTATCGGGTGGTCGCGGAGCGTCAGGGCAGGTGTAGCGCCGTTTCGCGCTTTGCGTATAATCCACGGCCATTGCACATGAACAAAACGCGACCTGCACGCTGGGGTCGGTTGCATACCGGGCATGGCCGTTCTCGTCATATCGTGTGTGTCGCGGAGCGTCAGGGCAGGTGTAGCGCCGTCTCGTGCGTTTCGCGTAATCCCCTGCCATTGCACATACACAAAAAGCTGCTTTCGCGCTGGCGCATTTGCTTCCCGGCGCAAGCCGCATTGCTGCTCATCATATGCCGCGCGGCGCCCCCGCTCATGAGCGCGCCATCGCTCATGAACGTCTCGCGGCCCGCGTGCCATCATCGCCTGCGCCACGCGCGTCAGAGCAGCAGCGCGCCCTTGCAGGCGCTGGGCGCAAAGCCGGTGAAGGCCTTGAAGGCGCGGGTGAACGACTTCTCGTCCGCATAGCCCAGCATGCCCGCGGTCTCGCACACCGGGTAGCGGCTGAGCAGCTGTATGGCGGCGCTCATGCGCCGGGCGCGCACGTACTCGGAGGGCGATACGCCCACGGCCAGCGCAAACCGGCGCGCGAAGTAGCTGCGCTCGAAGCCGGCCCGCGTCGCCAGCGCCACCGTGGAGAGGTCCTCGCCCAGGTGCGCGTCGATGTAGCTCAGCACCTCGGTGATGCGCTCGTCGGTTATCATGCGCATGGGGCAGATGAGGTCCAGCTGGCATATCAGCAGCTTGCACAGCATCTCGTAGGCGCTCAGCTCCAGCGACTGGGCCATCATCTGCATTGATGCCATTATCAGGTGCATGAGCGCCGGGTGGCTCCGGGCCTCAACGTCTATGAGCTGCCTTTGCAGGCAGGGGAACATCTGCAGGTCGAACCACATCACGTTCAGCGGGTCGGTGGGCTCGTGGCTGAGCGCAAACGTGATGCCGGCCGGCAGCAGGTAGCAGTGGCCGGGCTGGAACTCGAGCGTGCCCGCGCTCATGTGGCAGCGCGCCGTGCCGCCGATTATGTAGTACAGGCGATAGCGCAGCTGCAGCGAGCGCGCTATGTGCCAGTCGGGCGTACACACGCCGCAACCCCACGACAGCAGCTGGACCACTATATCGCTCATCGGCGTCACCTCCGCGCTGGGTTATGCTTCTTATTATAGCATCACATGCGTGCGCCTGCAAGCGCTGCGCGCCGCATCACGCAAACTGCAACCCATATGTCGCACGCAGGGGTGTACGCAGCGCGTGTGCGGGGGTATCATGATAGCAATCGGCGCGGCGGGAGCCGTGCCAGCAAGAGGGGGCTGCTTATGAACAAAGGCGATGTGGATGTGCTGCGCGCTCTGGGCAGACAGCTGCACGAGATAGCCGTGCTGCCGGTGCAGGAGGAGAAGCGCCGCCTGTGGCGCGCGCTCAACGACCTGCGCATGGTGCGGCCGATGGTCATGATAGACCAGATACCCTGGCACGAGATGGACGTGGACGGCAGTCTCACCTGCGCGGTGAGCGACCCGTTCTGGCGCGGCATAGAGTGCGGGCTGCGCCGCCAGCTGTACAGGTGGCGCTACATGCCGGCCGACATGGTCATCGAGGACGAGATATGCGTGCCCAAGGCGATAAGCGACAGCGGCTGCGGCCTGCGCGTGAGCGAGGACACCGCCGTGACCGACGCGCGCAACGGGGTGGTGGGCCACGCCTATCACCGGCAGATAGATACGCCTGCCGACATAGAGAAGCTGCGCCTGCCGGTGGTCACGCACGACGAGGCCGAATCGGAGCGGCGGCTCAATCAGGCGCACGAGATATTCGACGGCATAATACCGGTGCGGCTCAGCGGCGGCGTGGTGTGGTTCGGCATGTGGGACAGGCTCATTGAGCTGATGGGCGTGGAGCAGACCATGTACGACCTCATCGACCGGCCGGACTTCATACACGCCGTGTGCGAGCGCTGGACGCAGATAGAGCTGAGCCGGCTGGAGCAGTACGAGCGGCTCAACCTGCTGGATTCGCAAAACACAGTGATGCACTGCACGCATACCTACAACAGCGAGCTGCCAAGGCCTGGCTATGAGCCGGGCGTGAACCGCGCCTGCGACTGCTGGACCATGGGCATGGCGCAGATATTCGTGAACGTCGGCCCGGCCATGCACCGCGAGTTCGAGCTGGAGTACGCGCGGCGCTTTTACAGCCATTTCGGCCTGGTCAACTACGGCTGCTGCGAGCCGCTGCACAACAAGATAAACGACGTGCTGGAGCTGATACCCAACGCGCGCAAGATATCCGTGAGCCCCTGGGCCAACGTGGACATGTCGGCCGAGCAGCTGGGGCGACGCGCGGTGCTCACGCGCAAGCCCAACCCGGCCTTCGTCAGCTCTGCGGGCTTTTTGTGGGATGGCGCGCGCGCCGAGATAGAGGCCACGCTCAAGGCGGCCGCGCGCAACGGCTGCGCGGTCGAGTTCGTGCTCAAGGACCTAAGCTCGGTGGGCTACAAGCCGCAGAACCTGTTCGAGTGGCAGCGCCGGGCCATGGACATCGTCACGCACTGCTGACGGGAAGCTATCGCGCCCCGCCGCGCGGCTCATGGGCCGGGCGGCGGGGCGGATTGGGTGTGGGCGACCTTACCGGAACGCGGGAGGGTCAGTGCGGCCACGTCCATTCAGGTAGGGCGGGAGCAGGCGCGCCGGTCAATGAGCGGATGCACAGGCAGCGCTGGGAGGCGCAGTGCTGTACGGCGCAGAGCGTGCGCGGCTGCCGGACGGATGTGCCTGCGCGCCTGTCACGATGCGGAAGCGTCGGCATATGGCGGAAGCCCGCATATGCGCAATGGCCCCGCCAATACGTTGCGGCACATAAGCGCCAATATCCATGCGCAACGCCCCGCACGCTCCACAAAACCAACCGCCCCGACGCGCGGCTCTTCTGCCGTTCGCCGGGGCGGTTGGTTGTGGGAGGAAGCACTGGCGGAGAGGAAGGGGCAGCCCTGTGCGCTGCATCCTTCTTGTCAGGCTTCATCGCACGCCCTCAAAGGTGCGTAAGCGTCGGTCCCTCATCACGAATCATGCAACGAGAAGCGTATCCTCGACGCGCCGAACGCCCACGCCTCACCAATAACAATCTCGCCCCGACGAACGGCTCATGGCCGTGCGTCGGGACGGTTGGGTGTGGGGTATAACCGGCGGAGAGGGGTGGAGCAACCCGGCGCGCGCCATCCGGGCAGGGTTGCCGCGCGCCCGAAACAGCGCATGACCATCGAACGCTCATCCCGAACCATGAAGATACAGGTGCTCCCACTCGCGCCCACGCCCCCCAAAACCATTCCGCCCCGACGCGCGGCTCTTCTGCCGTTCGTCGGGGCGGTCGCATATGCTTACTCTATGGGGTGCATCGTCTTGTCTTCGGGCTCGGGGTCGGGTATGGGCATGGCGTACTTGCCGGTGAAGCAGCCGTCGCAGTAGTCGTCGGAGCCCATGATGTCGCGCAGGCTCTCCAGGGTCAAAAAGCCCAGTGAGTCGACGCCTATCTTCTGCGCTATCTCCTCCACCGAGGACTTGTAGGCCACCAGGTGGTCGGAGTCGGGTATGTCGGTGCCGAAGAAGCAGGGGTAGCGGAAGGGCGGAGCCGATACGCGCATATGCACCTCGGTGGCCCCCGCGTCGCGCAGCATCTTGATTATCGGCACGCTGGTGGTGCCGCGCACTATGGAGTCGTCTATCAGCACCACGCGCTTGCCCTTTACGTGGAACTTGTTCACGTTGAGCTTGAGGTGTACGGCGTGCTCGCGCATGCTCTGGTCGGGCGCGATGAACGTGCGGCCGATGTACTTGCTCTTGACAAAGGCGGTGGAGTAGGGTATGCCGCTCTCCATCGCGTAGCCCAGCGCCGCGTCCAGGCCGGAATCCGGCACGCCGCAGACTATGTCGGCCTCGACCGGGTGCAGCCGGGCCAGCGCGCGGCCGGCGCGCTCGCGCCAGTCGCATACGCTCACGCCGTCCACGACGCTGTCCGGACGGGCGAAGTATATGTACTCGAATATGCAACGGGAGGCGCGCGGCGCGCTCTGGCGGGCGACGGTGCGCAGGCCGTTCTTGTCTATCAGTATGGTCTCGCCGGGCTCAACGTCGCGCACGAACTCGGCGCCCACGCTCTCCAGCGCGCAGCTCTCGCTGGCCACTATGTAGGAGGAGCCGGTGCGGCCTATGCACAGCGGGCGGAAGCCGTAGGGGTCGCGCACGGCCACCAGCTTGCGCGGGCTCATGATGACCAGCGAATACGCGCCCTGCAGCTGGGGTATGACCTCCTGCATGGCCTCCTCGATGGAGGAGGTATGCACGCGGGCCTGGGCTATCAGGTAGGATATGACCTCGCTGTCCACGGAGGTGTGGAATATCAGGCCCTTCTGCTGCATCTGACGGCGTATCTGGGCGTTGTTTATGAGATTGCCGTTGTGGGCCACGGCCAGCCAGCCCTTGACATAGTGCGTGACCAGCGGCTGGGCGTTGGAGCGCACCGAAGAGCCGGTGGTGGAGTAGCGCACATGACCTATCGCTATGTCGCCGGTGAGCCGGTGCAGCTCCTCCTTGGCGAACACCTCGCCCACCAGGCCCATGTCCTTGTGATAGGATACCACGCCGCGGTCGGATACCGCTATGCCGCAGCTCTCCTGGCCGCGGTGCTGCAGCGCGAACAGGCCGTAATACACCATGGGCGCGACGTTGCGGCCCTCGGTGTCATATACGCCGAACACGCCGCATTCCTCGTGAATATTGTCAAATACGTCGGACATACATTAACTCCTTTGACGGTCGAGGGGGGAATCACTTGTCCAGACCCATGCGGTGATAGACCTCGCTGTAAGCGTCCTCTACGCCGCCCAGGTCGCGCCGGAAGCGATCCTTGTCGAGCTTTTCGCGGGTATGCACGTCCCAAAGACGGCAGGTGTCGGGGGATATCTCGTCGGCCAGTATGACCTCGCCGTTGAACAGGCCGAACTCCAGCTTGTAGTCCACCAGTATCAGGTCGCGCTTGAGGAAGTACTCGCTCAGCAGCTCGTTCACGCGCAGCGCCATCGTGCGGATGGTCTCTATCTGCTCGGCGGTGCCCAGCTTGAGCGCCAGGGCCTGGGAGGTGTTTATCATGGGATCGCCCAGCTCGTCGTTCTTGTAGGAATACTCGACGGTGGGGTTGGCCAGCTCGGTGCCCTCGGCCACGCCGAAGCGCTTGGAGAAGCTGCCCGCCGCGATGTTGCGCACTATGACCTCCAGGGGCACAATCTTTACGTGCTTCACCACGGTGCGGCGCTCGTCTATCTCCTCGACGAAGTGGGTGGGTATGCCGTTGTCAGCCAGGTACTGGAACAGAAGGTTGCTCATGCGGTTGTTCACTACGCCCTTGCCGGCTATGGTGCCCTTCTTCAGACCGTTGAACGCGGTCGCGTCGTCCTTGTAAGCCACTACCACCAGCTGGGGATCGTCGGTAGCGTAAACGCGCTTGGCCTTGCCCTCGTAGAGCTGCTCGCGGATTTCCATAGATGCCATACCTCCAAATAACGAATTTTACGTCGCCGTCCGGGGCGGATTCATGTCAAATTTACGCTTAAAGCATACATCGTTTTGCGCCGCGCGTCAAGCAAGC
>JBJEUC010000056.1:0-5737 GCA_051883635.1 Candidatus Fimadaptatus sp. | reverse complement strand
AACTACCGCAACGTGTTCGACCCCTCCGCCGGCTGGATGAACCGCCGCGCCGCCGACGGCAGCTTTGAGCCGTTCGAGTCCAAGTACGACGAGCGCGGCTGCGTCGAGAGCAACATATACCAGCAGACCTGGTTCGTGCCGCAGGACATACACGGCTTGCGCGCGCTCATGGGGCCCGAGCGCTTCGACCGCGAGCTGGACGAGTTCTTTGAAAAGGCCGACCTGGCCGCCTTCTGGAACGACGATTACAACCACTCCAACGAGCCGGTGCATACCGTGCCGCACATATTCACGCGCACCGGCCGGCCCGACCGCACCCAATACTGGGTGCGCCGCATACAGCGGGAGGCGTACCGGCCCGGCCCCTACGGCTACTGCGGCAACGAGGACGTGGGGCAGATGTCCGCCTGGCTGGTGCTCACCGCGCTGGGCTTCCACCAGAGCACGCTGGCCAGCAACGTGTTCGAGGTCAACACGCCGCTGTTCCCGCGCGTGTCGCTGGAGCTGGACCCGCGCTTCCATGCCTGCACGCACGGCAGTCGGCTCACCATAACCGCCGACTGCGACCCGGACACGCACCCCTACATAGCCGGCATTTCCGTAAACGGCGCGGAGATAGACCGCGCGTACCTTACCTGGGACGAGCTCACGGGCGGAGGCGAGATAGTATACCGCCTGTCCGCCGAACCCACAGACTTTGGCCGGAGCTGCTTTTAAGCGCCCGCAAGATACGGAGGTATATTTATGACCATGACACCCAGGCAGCGCATGATAACCGCGCTGAACCGAGGCATACCCGACCGCGTGCCCACGTTTGAGCTGGAGTTCCAGCTCTCCCAGGAGCTGGTGGGCAAGGAGCTGCTGCGCGAAAAGGATCTCCAGGGCCTGAGCGAGGGCGAGGTGCAGCAGCGCCTGCGTGAGAACGCGCAGCTGCTGGTGGACATATTCACGCTGATGGAGCACGACGCCATCTGCATACAGTACCTGAGCAAGGAGCATACCGCCCAGACTGTGGGCTACATCCACGAGCTGGTGGGCGACAAGTTCCTGCTGCTGGCCCACGGCGACGGCACGCTGGCCATACCCGACGGCGACGGCATGTACGAGCTGAGCTACGCCATGTACGAGACGCCCGACGAGCTGCACGCAAAGTGCCGCCGCATGGCCGACGAGGCCATCGCCCGCAACAGCTACCTGCTGGAGCACGGCATGGACGGCTTCATACTCTGCTCGGACTACTGCTTCAACCAGGGCCCGTTCATGTCGCCGGAGATGTTCTCGCAGTTCGTCGCGCCCTACCTCAAGGACATCATCGCGGCGATACGCGCGCGGGGCGGCTACGCCATCAAGCACACCGACGGCAACATAATGCCGATAATCGACCAGATGGTGGACTGCAACCCGCACGCGCTGCACTCGATAGACCCTATGGCGGGCGTAGACATAAAGCTGGTCAAGGAGAAGTACGGCGACCGCGTGGCGCTGTGCGGCAATGTGCATTGCGCCGCGATGCAGACCGGCACCGAGCAGGACGTCATCGACTCGGCGGAGTACTGCCTGAAGTACGCCAAGCCCGGCGGAGGGTATGTGTACTGCACCAGCAACACGCCGTTCAAGGGGTTGCCGCTGGAGAGGTATCAGCTGGTTTTGGATGTTTGGAAGAAGTACAGGGAGTATTGATGCAAAAAGAAGCGCTGATTTGATATCGGCGCTTCTTTTTCCATATGATTAGATTGGAGTGTGTTGCGTTGCGTTCTTCCGTTGCTTTGCGGTTTACGCGGCGACTTTCTTGCGCCGCTTTTGGCTGCGATAGCAGCCATGTGGCAGCCTCCGGCGGCCAAGGAGGGATAGGGGGATTGCGAGTTCCCCCTACTCCCTCCTTGGATTCTCCTATTACCCCTTGAAACGCCGCCGCTCCGCTGTGGGGATGGAGGCGGCTGGGCGCTGAGTTCTGGCGCGGCGCGCTGCCTTGTTGCAAAGGGTCGGTGTGTTGTTCTGCGTTCTGCCGTTGTCTTGCGGGTTTTGCAGCGCATCCTTGCGCCGCTTATGGCTGCGGCAGCAGCCATGTGGCAGCCTCCGGCGGCCAAGGAGGATTAGGGGGATTGCGATTTCCCCCTAAATCCTCCTTGGATTCTCCTGTTACCCCTTGAAACGCCGCCGCTCCGCTGAGGGGATGGAGGCGGCGAGGCGCTTCGTTCTGGCGCGGCGCTCTGCCTTGTTGCAAAGGGTGAGGGGTGTAGCTTTGCGTTTTCCCGTTGCTTTGTGGCTTATGCGGCAACGTCCTTGCGCCGCTTTAGGCTGCGTTAGCAGCCATGTGGCAGCCTCCGGCGGCAGCAGCGCAATGATGACGCTGCGAAAGCAGCAAATCAACTGCCGAACGCAGAGCAACATGCACACCCCTTGCCTCAGCGTCGGAGCGCCCGATAAGCCCGTCCCGCCCCTCCGCCATCACAAATAAAAGGCGCTTCCGCCCACTCCCGCAAAAGCGCCTTTCCCCATCCCCGCTATGCGTCCTCAATCACGTATAGCGCATACCTGACTCGCCCCTCCAGATTGCCTGCCCACTCGTACGGCAGCGCATTGACCCACTCGTCGCTGCTGCTCATTAGTGCGTCGCGGGTCTCGTCGTCCAGCTTGAGCGGGCTGACGCTGCATAGCGCAAGGCCGTTGTCCTTTACGTATATCGACGCGCATACGAGCGGCTGGTCGGCCGGGAAGGCGCTTATCACGTAGTAGCTGCCCGGCTCGACGCCGTCCAGCTGCACGACGTCTGATACGCCCATGATGCTGACGGCCGCCAGCCAGTTGGCGCCCTGACGGGCGTTCAGCAGCGAGGGGAGCGCGGTGAGCGAGCGCAGGCGGATGAGCTCCATGGAGTCCTCGCTGGCCTTGCCCAGCGTGCCCTCGCTTATGCCGCGCAGGGCAGCGTCCATGCCGGGGTGCGATATGGCGATGACCGCCGTGCGGCAGGGCGCGTTGTAGCTGAAGGCCAGCGCGTCGGCTATCAGGCCGCTCACCTCCTCGCTGCCGGAATAGAGGTCGGCGTAGCCCCCCGTAAGGCAGACGTCTATCATGCGGTCAGTCATGTCCCCGGCCAGCTCCATGAGCGCGGAGTCGCCGTCCGTGGCGTCGGCCAGCGCCAGGCCGGGCAGCGCCATTATGAGCGCGAGCAGCAGTGCAGTCAGCTTCTTCATAGCGTTTTCCTCCCAATGTATTCCCTGTAATCGTTTGGACGCGGGCGGAGGACGCGCGGTTCCACTTGTGCCGGGCTCCTGCGAAATGCGCTTGCCAAGCGCGCCCGCAAGTGATACGATATTACGCAGAGTGCTGTGCATTACAGGAGGTGCGCCATGTCCGACAAGTTCAAGCGCGCGTTTCGCGGATACCTGATAGACCACCATTCGCCCGCGCCGCCCACCGTGGATTTCACCCGGCTCGACCCCGCCGAATACGAGCGGTTTTATGAGGAGGCCGACATATCGAACCTGATGGTCTATACCAAGGACCATTGGGGCTACAGCTATTATGACACGCAGATAGGCACCCGCCATCCGGGCCTCAGGACGGACTACATCGCCGACGTAAGCGCGATACTGCGCCGCCGGGGCATAGAGTTCAACGCCTATTACTGCCTGGAATACGACACCCTGGCGCCGCTTCAGCATCCCGAATGGGCCATACGCGACCGCTGGGGCCGGCCCGTGAGCCTGCGCGGACGCATGGCCAAGTGGGGCATGCCCTGCTACGAGACGGGCTACCGTCAGTACGTGCTGGGGCAGCTGAGCGAGGTGGTGGAGCGCTATCGCCCGGACAGCCTGTTCCTGGACATATTCGGCAAGACGCTGTGCTACTGCGACGCCTGCCGCAAAAAGTTCCGCGCGCGCTACGGCTACGACCTGCCCGAAAGCGACATAGACCCGCAGGACGAGTTCCAGGCCTTCGACTTCGGCGAAAAGGGCCGCGACGTGAACGAGTTCCTGGAGGACTCGGCGCAGGAGATGCTGGCCGACATAATACGCACGGTCAAGGCGATAGACCCGGACATCAAGGTGACTATCAACTTCTCGGCGCTCTATCCCAAGAGGATACGCGATATGCTGGACTACCAGTTCACCGAGCCCTGGGCCGGCAACTGGCTGTCGGCGGCGTACTCGCGCGATACGGCGCGCGGCCAGTATCCGCAGCTGGGCCCGGGCGACGTGTCCGAGGTGTACAACTACCGGCCCGATACGGTATACCGCCTGGCGGCGGCCCAGATAGTGGCCAACGGCTGCCGGTCGTTCATGTACAGCGGCTCGCAGCACGTGGACGGCACGCTGGAGCATGAGGAGGCCCGCAGGGTGGGCCGCGCCTACCGCGAGGTGGAGGCGCTTGAGCCGTACCTGGGCGAGCGCGAGACGGTGGCCGACGTGGCCATACTGCAGAGCGATTCCTCGTCCCGCGCGCGCTCGGGCAATCAGGTCATCGTAAACTCGATAGGCCGCTGCAAGCGCTCGGACGCGCACCGCGCGGCGCTGCTGGGCGCGATGAAGCTGTGCGACTGGGCCAAGTGCGCCTGGCGCGTGGTGCCCGAGCAGGAGCTCACGCCCGAGACGGCGCGCGGCTTCAAGCTGATAATACTGGCCGGGGCGTATCACATTGCCCCCGAGGTCGCCCGGGTGCTGCGCGACTACGTGCGCGAGGGCGGCCGCGTGCTGGCGGCGGGCGAGTGCGGCCTCTACGGGCCGGATGGCGAGGTGCTCCCCGACTTCGCGATAGGCGACCTGCTGGGCTGCCGCTACCTGGGCCGCATGGACGGCTACTCCAACGCGACCTACGGCGGCTATCTCCGGCGCGACGATTCGCCCGTGTTCCGCCTGCTGCCCGATACGCTGCCGCCGCTGGGCGGCGTGCAGTACGCGGTCGCCCCCACGGGCGGCCGGGCGCACGGCGAGATAGTGGAACCCTGCACGCCGCTTACCGAAACCACCTGGGTCAACTGGTGGTGCCCGCCGCCCGCGGTCACGGGCAGCGGACGCCCGGCGGTCATCGACAATGCCTGCGGCGAGGGCCGCGTGCTCTACGCCGCCTTCGACATGTTCACGGGCGTCAACGAGGGCCTGAACCTGATGCGCCAGATGTTCGCCGGTATGCTGGAACTGCTCGTGCCCGCGCCCGCGCTCAGGCTCATCACCGGCACGCCCGAGAGCGTGTCCTTCGCCGCCTATCGGCGCGGCAGCACGCTGATAGTCCACCTCGTCAGCCATATGGCGGAGCTCACGGGCGGCGACGCGCCCGAGCTGCCGGCGGGCGTGCTCACCGTGGGCGCAGAGCTGGGCCGCGTTGTGTCGGCGCGCACGCTGGAGGGCGACGCGCTCGAGGTGCGCGAATACAGCCGCGAGAGCAGCGTCTCCCTCCCCGGCGTGTCGATACACCGGCTGGTGCTGCTGGAGCTGGGCGAATGGACGCCCAGCCTGGACTGACCGCTGCCAACGCCGCCAACGCCGCCGCCCCTAACGGAGCGGCGGCGTTTTTGCACAAGAGAATCGCACCCATCAACACGCCACGCCTCTTGCAACAACGGCAGAGAGCTGCGTTCTGGCGCGGCGCGCTGCCTTGTTGCAAAGGGTGAGGGGAGTTGCTTTGCGTTCTTCCATTGCATTGCGGTCATCGCGGCGGTGTTCTTGCGCCGCATTTGGCTGCGGTAGCAGCCGTGTGGCAGCCTCCGGCGGCCAAGGAGGGATAGGGGGATTGCGAG
>JBJEUC010000055.1:0-5755 GCA_051883635.1 Candidatus Fimadaptatus sp. | reverse complement strand
ATCATGCCGCCGATTACCACGAACGGGCTGCGCATGAACAGGCGCAGAAACAGGTTCAGCCCGCTCTGCACCTGGTTGATGTCGCTGGTCATGCGCGTGATGAGCGTGCTGCCGCCCAGCGCGTCCAGCTCGGCAAAGCCCAGGCCCTGTATGTGCTCGAGCAGCGCGTGGCGCAGCCGCCCGGCGTACCCCACCGCCGCGCGCGAGGCGAAGAACTGCGCGGTCAGGCTGCACGCCAGGCCTATGAGCCCCAGCCCCACCAGCAACGCGCAGCGCCACAGTATGTAGCCCACGTCCCGCCCGGCGATGCCGGTGTTGATTATGTCGGCCATCACCAGCGGCACGAACAGGTCGAACAGCGCTTCCAGCATCTTGAACAGCGGCGCGATGACGCTCTCCCGTCCATAGCCCTTCAGGTACTTCATCATGCTTCTCACTTGATCGTCTCCCGGAGTTTCATATTTCGTTTACCAGTATATCACGCCCGCGTGCATACGAAAAATATATAATTCGTGCTATAATAGCATATATCCCGTATATATCGTAATGAGGAGGACGAGCGCATGGAGCTGAGGCAGCTTAAGTATTTCATCGCCGTGGTCGAGGAGGGCACCGTATCGGGCGCGGCGCGCGCGCTGCACATGTCGCAGCCGCCGCTCACGGCGCAGATGCACGCGCTGGAGGCCGAGCTGGGCTGCGCGCTGTTCGAGCACGCGGGGCGCAGACTGCGCATAACCGAGGCCGGGCGGGCGCTGTACGCGCGGGCGCGGGCCATCGCCGCGCTGTGCGACGGCACCGTAAACGAGCTGCACGACCTGGGCGCGGGCGCTTCGGGCATACTGCGCATCGGGGTGATATCGTCGGTATGCGGCGCGGAGTTCATCGGCTGGCTGGGCGCGTTCGCGCGCGCGCACGCGGGCGTGCGCTACGACCTGCACGAGGCCAACACCTACCAGCTGCTGGCCATGCTGCGCAGCCGCACCATCGACCTGGCCATAGTGCGCACGCCCTTCGCCGCGCCCGACATGTGCGCGCGGGCGCTGCGCCGCGAGCCCATGGCCGCAGTGGGCCGCACCGAGCCCGACGGCGGCATGGGCGGCAGGATTGCGCTGAGCGCCCTGGCCGGAGAGCCGCTGGTGATATACCGCCGCTGGGAGTCGATACTGCGCGACCGGTTCGAGCAGCTGGGCATAGCACCCTCCATCGTCTGCGTGAACGACAGCGCCCAGACCTCGCTGGCGCTGGCGCGCGAGGGGCTGGGCGTGGCGCTGGTGCCGCTCTCGGCGCTGGCGGGCGCGGAGCTGACGGGGCTCGAAGCCCGCATACTGGATGAGAGCGGCGCCGAGTCCGAGATAGACGCCGTCTACCGGAGCGAGGCGGAGCTGACCGCTCCGGCGCGGCTCTTCCTGGATTCGCTGGGCGCCGCCGGGCGGGATTGACAGGCGCGCCCGGCTGGTATATGATAGCTCTATTCAACGACAATGCGCGCCGGACGCGGCATACGCCCCGGCGCAGGAGGAATCGCCCATGAACACAAGTGAAACGGTGGGCGCGCGCATACGCATGGCGCGCACGTCCCGCAAGATGACCCTCAAGCAGCTCAGCGAGCTGAGCGGGCTGTCGGTAGGCTTTCTCTCGCAGCTGGAGCGCGGCATGTCCTCCGTGGCCATAGACACGCTGGCTGCCCTGGCAAACATACTGGGCATAAACCCGGCCAGCTTCTTCACGCAGCCCGAGGACACCGCCCCCGACCCCGTGATGCACGGGTACGAGCTGCCGGTGACGCTCATCAGCCCGCAGATAGCGCAGCATGTGCTCAGCCGCAGCGTGGGCGAGTTCGACATGCTGCCCAGGCTGTTCACGCTGCTGCCCCTGCCCGACGGCAGCGAAGCGCCCGAGATGTACTCGCACGAGGGCGAGGAGTTCATATACGTGCTGGAGGGCATAGTGACCGTGGCGCTGGACGGCCAGCGCTACACGCTCTACCCGGGCGACAGCATACAGATACGCTCCTGTGCCCCGCACAACTGGGCCAACGCCTCGGGCAAGACCGCGCGCCTTTTGCAGGTGAACATACCCAACCCGCTGCGCGCGCCCGCCGGGGAGTGAGTCCACGCGCGCCTGTGGGCAGGCCTTTGGCGCATTCTGTCGACTTATCCCGATGTGGCAGCGCCGCCATTTTTCCGTCCTGTTTAGCCCCGGAAAAATACGCTTTATGAGCTTAACTCTTAATAAAGGCGTAATTGAAGCATTCAAATTGTAGTGTACAATGCTGTCATCCCGCAAGGGGCAATAGACGGAGCTATCGCGCCGTTTTGATTCAAGGAGGTTTTCCAAATGAAGCGTTCCTTTAAGGTCGTCGCACTGGTTCTGTGCCTGATCATGGCCATGTTCGCCTTCGCTGCCTGCAGCAACACCGCCACCACCACCCCCACCGAGGCTCCCACTGAGGCCGCGACCGAGGCGCCCACCGAGGCTCCCACCGAAGAGCCCGCCGCTACCGACGAGCCCGTAGAGACCGCGACCGAAGAGCCCGCCGAGACCGCGACCGAGGCTCCCGCTGTCGGCTGATAGCGCAAGACCGACCTTATCGAAGGCCCCGCAGCTTTGCGGGGCTTTTGCTTGTCAAAAGGGGCCTGCAAGCCGCAGCTTCGGGCAAGCTCCGCGCCGCTCACCTCACCGCCATTTCCGCCACCCCGGCGCATGTGCCGCTGCATGTGATTCAAGCGCACATGGCGCTCGGCCCGGCGCGCTCTCCCCGGTGGCTCTGGGCGGACCGGTGCCGCGACTTCAGGCAAGCTCCGCGCCGCTCACATCCCCGCCGTTTCCGCCGTCCTTGCGCACGCGCCGCCGCTTACGCTTGACGCGCGCAGGGCGCTTTGCCCGGCGCGCTCTCCCCGGTGGCTCTGGGCGGACCGGTGCCGCGCCTGCGGAGGGCTTTCGCTTGTCAAAATGGCTTGCAAGCCGACGAACTGCGCAAGCTCCACGCCGCTCACCTCACCGCCGTTTCCGCCGTCCCGACGCACGCGCCGCAGCATATGCCTGATGCGCGCGGGTCGCTCGGCCCGGCACGCTCTCCCCGGGTGCCCCGGGCAAGCGGGGGCTGCGACTTCGGGCAAGCTCCGCGCCGCTAACCTCACCGCCGTTTCCGCCATCCCAGCGCATGTGCCGCTGCATGCGATTCAAGCGCGCAGGGCGCTTTGCCCGGCGCGCTCTCCCCGGTGGCTCTGGGCAGGCCAGTGCCTCGCCCGCGGGGCTTTTGTTAACCCATTATGTATTGCATCCGGCGGGAAGTTGCGGTAAAATCTAATGAACGACAGCACATCACTCAAAGGAGAATCCGCCGATATGAACTACGAAGAGACGCGCAGGGCCGCGCAGCTGCGCATAGCCGAAATGGCGCGCGTGCTGGAGCGCTGCGGGCTGAAGCTGCGCGATGAGTACACGCTCGACGAGGCGATAGAGTTCGCGGGCATGCGCGTGCTGGAGCTGATCGACGAGGGCTACGCGGGCATGCTCAGGCTGCTGGCCGCGCATTCCCACGCCGGGCGGCGCGTTTCCGACGATGTGCTCTTCATAGATTCCACGCTGCCGCTTACCGGCGCGGCGCTGGAAAAGCTGATGCGCGATGTCTCCGCGCTGGCCCGGCGCCCGCTGCGCATGGAGAACCTGCACATCAAGTACAGCGTCACCTACCGCCCCTACAAGAAGCGCCGCATAAAGAGCTCCAACATCGTCGCCGACATAACCTTCGACATGCCGGACGCTCCGGCCAAGTGGCGCGTGCCCTCGGCGGTGGACGAGGACATATCCGCCATACCCAACATAAAGAGCGCCCGCGTGGGCGATACGGTGATAAACTCCCCCTCGGACGAATGGCAGATGCGCGTGAGCGGCGTGCGGCTGCTTTCGCACATAAGCGAATGCCTGATGCGCAGCGGCGCGCGGCTGAGCCTGTACTTTTATGAAACCGGCGAGGGCTGTTATGTAATTGCCAAGTACCCCGGCGATATGTTCGACATCAAGTCGCGCACGGGGCTGACCTTCTTCCCCGTGCCCGAGCCCGACTACGACGACGACCTGTACGAGCGCGAGGACGAGCTGGCGCGCTCCAGCGAGATGGACGCGCTCGTCGGCGGCGACGATGCGGCCGCGGAGGAGCCCGCCGACACCAGCTCCTACGACAAGGCCGTGGCGCAAAAGCCGCTGGACGACCTGGACAAGCTGCTGTCGGAGGAGTTCGATTCGGTACCGGGCCTTGAGCACGACGACGCGCTGCCCCGCATAGCCTCCGTGCCCACTGCGGGCGACGCCGAGCCGCTCTTTGGCGACGAGGACGCCTCCGCCGAGCTGGACCCGGAGCTGGTGGAGCAGCTGGGCTACGAATCCGAGGCCGCGCGCTCGGCGCTCACCGACATGGCCGACCGCCTTGTGCAGGGCGCGGCGCGCGCGCTCATGCTGCCCGGCAGGCGCGCCCGGCTGCGCGAGCGCGAATACCTCGAGGTGCGCGACCGGCTGGTGCAGCTGGCGCAGCGCGGCCTGCGCATGAACACCGGCTACCTGCTGCGCGAGGTGATAAAGCGCGAGGGCATCAGCCCCGCGCGGCTCAAGCGCATGGGCTGGGAGGGGCTGATGTGGTTCCTGTGCGGCGTGGACAAGGCCGACGGCGAGCTCAAGCCCTACAGCGACGACATCATACTCTACGACTACCGCGACTACCACGACCGCCGGCTGCTGATAGAGCTCACGCGCCTGATACAGCGCATGACGCACGGCGAGCTGCACTTCGGCTCGGTCGCCCAGCACAACGACCGCGACGGTCGCCCCGCAGTGTTCGAATTCGTGCAGGGCGGTAAACGCCACCGCTGGCGGCTGCGCACCGATACCGGCGGAGCGCAGCTGACCGACTACTTTGAGCACATGGCGGAGCTCATGCGCGACAGCGGCTGCTCCGGCAACCTGTGGTACTTCGAGCGCCGCTCCCGCTGCTACTACATGTATGTGAGCCAGCGCAACGGACTGCGCCTGCGCAAGCTGACCGGCCTGCCGCTGCAGCCGGTGCTGCGCGAGCAGTAGACGCCTGCGCTGCGCCAAGGAGGAACGCATAATGGACGCGATACAGGCCATACTCTCCCGCCGCAGCGTGCGCGCCTATCAGGCCCGCGCGGTGGAGCCCGACAAGCTGGACACCCTTATGGAGTGCGCGATAAACGCGCCCAGCGCCAACAACGCGCAGAGCTGGCACTTCACGCTCATCACCGACGGCGCGCTGCTGCGCGCATTCGAGGACGCCTTCAGCGCGCACGCGCGGGAGCTGGACGGCGAATGGCGCGCGCGCGTGGAGGGCGGCTACCGCGTGCTGCACGGCGCGCCCGCCGCCATACTCATATCCGCGCCCAACGCGCGCGACATCAACGCCGGCATAGCCGCCGAGAACATCTGCATCGCCGCGCAGGCGCTGGGCCTGGGCAGCTGCATGATAGGCCTGGTGCGCGTGGTGTTCTCGTCGGGCGAGGGCGAGGAGTGGGCGCGCAGGCTGTGCTGCCCCGAGGGGCTCACGCCCGCGCTCATGGTCACGCTGGGCTATCCCGCGCCCGGCGGCACGCGCGAGCGCGTCAACCGCGACGGGCTGGTGAGCAGGCTGTAAGCCGGTTTTACGAACTTATGCATTGCACGTCTGTTCATCGTTCGTATATCTTTCATCCACGCAATGACGATGCAGCCGCAGCCGGTCGCCGCCCCAGATCTTCTCCTG
>JBJEUC010000054.1:0-5767 GCA_051883635.1 Candidatus Fimadaptatus sp. | reverse complement strand
ATTCCCACAGCGCGTCGTATTTGCTCATTGCGCTCTCCCTCCCTGGCGAAAGGCGCTGCCCCGGGGCCCTGGCAGCATAATCTTGCGGTCATCGCCCTATTGACAGCGCGCGGTGTTAAGTTATATAATCTACGCATAGAGGCATATCTTTTATGTCACATGTTAACATTCGCATCAGGAACGCGACACACCTGCCCGCTTAACGCAAGGAGGGACACCCATGAAAGCAGACGGCATAATCCGACGAGTGGACAATCTGGGCCGAATAGTGATACCCATCGAAATACGGCGCGCGCTCTCCATCGAGATAAAGGATCCGCTTGAGATATCCCTGCGGGGCGATGAGATAGTATTGCAGCGCGTCAAAACGAGCTGCGCGCTGTGCGGAAGCGACGCCTCCACGCAAAGGCTGGGCGACAAATACATCTGCGCCGACTGCATACGGCGCATAAAGCAGGACTTCTGATAAAGGGAGCGCGGCGCAGGCCGCGCTCCTTCATACTGTCAAGAACCCCGTAAGAGCGCATCAGAGCCAGATCCCTTTCGCGCTTTAATCGGATCCGGCAGCGTGTACGGCGGATCCGCGGCAATTTCTGCGGAGGGTAGCTTGTCACCCCGGAGAAGATATTGCTTCCCATCGCAAGCAAACGGCCGGGAGGGCGGCTTGCCGCCCGATAAGTGAGAGTGCAAACTCGCTCAAACGACGCAGTCGTTTGAGCGAAATGCAGTGCCGGGGGAGCTTGTCACCCGGCCACCAGCGCGGCGCAGGCCGTGCTCCCCTTTTGTCCTACTGCTGCGCGTCCATGCGGTATATGCGCCTCACCTCCGCCGTGGGCGCGCCGTCGTCGCCGGTGAGCGCCAGCGGCGGCAGCACCCGCACGCCCGGCTTCGCGCCGCGCATGCCCTCCACCAGCACAAGGCTGGGCGCCCGGTCCAGGCGCGAATGCACAAAGCGCAGCCGCTTGGGCTCCAGCGCGCAGCCGCTCAGCGCGCATATCAGCTCCGCCGCGCCCTCCGCCGGGTACACCAGGCACATGCGCCCGCCAAAGCGCAGCGCCCGCGCGCCCGCGCTCACCAGCTCGCCCAGCAGGCCCGGCTCGCCGTGCTTGGCGATGCGCATGCTCTCGCTCTGCGAGGGCATGCCCGTGCCGCCGCGGTAGTAGGGCGGGTTGCACACCACCATGTCCAGCGTGCCGCAGCCCACGTCGTCGGCGGCCGCGCGCGCGTCGCCCGTGCGCACATGTATCCGCTGCTCCAGGCCGTTCATGCGCACGCAGCGCTCGGCCATTCGGGCCACCTCGGGCTGTATCTCCCATGCGTCAAACACGGCGCGGGGCGCATTGTCGCTCATGAGCAGGGGCAGTATGGCGCTGCCCGTGCCGAAGTCGCCCACGCGCGCCGCGCCGCGCACCACGGCGAAATCGGCCAGCAATATGCTGTCCGTGCCAAAGCGGAAGCCCTGCCGCTTCTGTATTATCATGAGCCCGCCCCGGCCCAGCTCCTCCAGCGTCTCGTCCGCCTGCACCCATCCGTCCGCGTTCACCGCTTCTCCTCCTCCATAAGCGCCAGCCGGGCAAAGTCCTCTATGCGGTAGCTCGCGAGCGGCTCGTCATGGCCTATCAGGCTGAAAAAGCAGCTGGGTATCTCGCCGCGCTTCAGGTTCTTCCGGATGCAGGGCGTGCAGCCCCGGTCGTGGTTGGCGGGATGATTGGGGCAGTCCCGCGAGCTGCATGTGCAGAAATCGACTCTGTTATCGCTCATAGCTCTCTCCCCTGCCCGCGCGCATGGTATTCGGCCATGCGCCACAGGCTGTCTATCGTCCATTCGTCCCCGGAGATGCCCGCGCGGTCTATCAGGAAGGCGGTAAAGCCCAGCTTCCGCGCGCCCAGCGCCTCCTCGCCGCAGTCGTCCACGTACATGCTCCTTGCGGCCTCGGTGCCCAGCGCCTTAAGCGCCGCGCGGTATATGCGCGGGTCGGGCTTGCCCACGCCCACCGCCGCCGACGAGGTGATGGAGCCGAAGTAGCCGTCTATGCCCAGCGCGCGCAGCGTGTGCTCCAGCGTGCGGCCCGTGTCGCTTATCACGCCCATGCGCACGCCCTGCGCGCGGAAGTAGTCCAGCGTGCGCAGCGTATCGGGATACAGCACCCTGGCCTGCACCCAGAGCCGCGAGGTGAGCAGCGCCGCCTTTTCATCCACGCCCTCGCATATGCCCTCGCCCGGGAGTATCACGCGGTACCATTCGTAGAAGAAGTCCCGCTCGCATTCCAGCGTATCCGCTCCGCGCAGCGAGGGATAGCGCGCGCCCACCTCATTGAACGCGGAGATGAACTTGTCATACGGCAGCTCGAAAGCATGGCCCGACCAGCGCGATATGCACTCGTCCCGGAAGCGCTCCTCGCGCTCGTCGTTGTGGCACAGCGTGCCGTCCCTGTCGAAAAACACCGCTTCTATCATGCTCCCGCCTCCTGCCGCGCCCGTCATGCCTGTCATTATACCATACGCCCCCGCCCGCGGCAAGCGCGCGTAAGTCACGCCTTATTCCGCATTATTTTTGCATTAATTGGTTTACAGGCCATTATTCGTGGTATAATCAGATATGGACTTTTGACATAATGCCGGGTATGGCACTATGTGCATATATGGAGGGTGAATATGTACTGCACCAAGAACATCACTGACGATCTGGTATATGTAGGCGGCAGCGACCGCCGCCTGGCGCTGTTTGAAAACGCCTATCCGATACCGCGCGGCGTATCCTACAACTCCTACCTGTGCCTGGACGAGGAGACCGTGCTGCTGGACACCGTGGACCACTCGGTGAGCGGCCTGTTCTTTGAGAACGTGGAGCACGCGCTGAACGGCCGTCCGCTCAACTACCTGATAGTCAACCACATGGAGCCCGACCACTGCCGCGAGATACCCGCGATAGTCGCGCGCTGGCCCGAGGTAAGGCTCGTCTGCAACAAAAAGACGCTCGCAATGCTGGGCCAGTTCTTCGACTTTGACGCCGAGGAGCGCGCGATAATCGTAAAGGAGGGCGACAAGCTGCCCACCGGCCGCCACACCTTCACCTTCGTCATGGCCCCCATGGTGCACTGGCCCGAGGCCATGGTCACCTACGATCTGACCGACCGCATACTCTTCTCGGCCGACGCCTTCGGCACCTTTGGCGCGCTGAGCGGCAACCTGTTCGCCGACGAGGTGAACTTCGAGGCCGACTGGCTGCCCGACGCCCGCCGCTACTACACCAACATAGTCGGCAAGTACGACAAGCAGGTGCAGGCGCTGCTGCGCAAGGCCGCCGGGCTGGACATAGCGATGATATGCCCGCTGCACGGCCCCATCTGGCGCAAGGACATCGGCTGGTTCATAGACAAGTACGTGCACTGGTCCTCCTATGAGCCGGAGGAGAAGGCCGTCATGATAGCCTACGCCTCCGTGTACGGCGGCACCGAGAACGCCGCCACGATACTGGCCAGCCAGCTGGCCGACAAGGGCATACGCAACATAGCGATGTACGACGTGTCGGCGACCCATCCCTCCCACATAGTGGCCGAGGCCTTCCGCTGCAGCCATCTGGTGTTCGCCAGCTCCACGTACAACGCCTGCATATTCCCGGCCATGGAGACCGTGATAATCGACCTGGTGGCGCACAATCTGCAGCACCGCACTATCGCGCTGATAGAGAACGGCTCCTGGGCGCCCACCTCGGGCGAGCTGATGAACTCGCTCCTGGGCCAGCTCAAGAACACCACGATACTGGGCGCGCCGCTGCGCATCAAGTCCTCGGTCAAGGCCGACAACGTCGCGGAGCTCAGCGCGCTGGCCGACAGCATCGCCGCCTCCATGGGCGTTGCCGATGCGGAGCCCGCCCCCGCGCCCGCCGAGGCGGAGGCCGCGGTCGACCCCAAGGCCATGTTCAGCCTCAGCTACGGCCTGTTCGTGCTCAGCGCCCGCGACGGCGCGCGCGACAACGGCTGCATAATAAACACCGTGATGCAGGTGACCGACACGCCCAAGCGCGTCGCCATCGCCGTGAACAAGCAGAACCTGACCCACGACATGATAGCCAGCACCGGCGTGTTCAATATATCGGTGCTCACCCAGGACGCGCCGTTTGACCTGTTCAAGCGCTTCGGCTTCCAGAGCGGGCGCAACGCGGACAAGTTCGCGGGCCTGGAGGGCGTAAGGCGCTCCGCCAACGGCCTCAACTACGTGACCGGCGTGACCAACGCGCTGATAAGCGGCAAGGTGATAAGCACGCAGGATCTGGGCACGCACACGCTGTTCGTAGCGGACGTGACCGAGGCCCAGGTGCTCTCCGACGCGCCCAGCGTGACCTACGCCTACTACTTCGCCCACATCAAGCCCAAGCCCCAGCCTGCGATAACCGAGCAGAAGGGCTGGGTATGCAAGATATGCGGCTATGTATATGAGGGCGAGGAGCTGCCGGCCGACTTCGTCTGCCCGCTGTGCAAGCACGGTGCGGAGGACTTCGAGCGCCTCAAGTGACGCGCGTCCGAGCGGGTATAAAGCGTTATCAACGGTCTGCACCTGCGGGCCGCAATATAAGGAGGATATCACCATGAAGAAATATGTATGCGACGTATGCGGTTACATCTACGACGAAGCGACCGGCGATCCGGACAACGGCATCGCCCCCGGCACCAAGTGGGAGGATCTGCCCGATGATTTCGAGTGCCCCCTCTGCGGCGTAGGCAAGGACAGCTTCAGCGAGGCTGAATAACATTAGCTCCATAAACGCAGATAGTGCGGGACGCATGCCGCTGCATGTGTCCCGCACTATTCATTCCGGCGAAAACGCACGAGCGCGAGAGGACAGCTCCCCTCGCGCTCCATTCGTTTGCGGCGTGTACGCCCAAGGCCGCGCAGGCAGCGGGGCGCTTGCGTCGCCCTGTCGCCCGGACAAACCGAAGGGCGGAAAGGCACTCATGCCCTTCCGCCCTGCAACTTGCAATGTATAGCTGCCCGCCTATCAGACCTCGGGGGACGCGTCGTTTTCGACGGTCGCGTTCTCCACGCTGCGTATGGCCCACTTGGCCATTATAAGCTTGGTCTTTTCCGGCCCCACCAGTATGGTCACGGTATCGTCCTTCAGGCGATCGACGGTGCCGTATATGCCGCCTATGGTGCAGATGCGGTCGCCGGTCTTGAGGGCGTCCAGCATGTTCTTTACGGCCTTGTCCTTCTTGCGCTGCGGACGGATGAGGAAGAAGTAGAACACAACGCCCATCAGCAACAGCGGTACTATCAGCGACAGCATGCTGCCCAGCATGTTTACCTCGCCGGTCTCGGTGCCGGTCGCCGCGGTGCCGGTCGTAGTCGTGGTATCGGCGCCGCCCTCGGTTCCGGCCTGGGTACCGGTGTCGCCGCTGACGGTCAGGGGCTGATCCGCGTTGAGCGGGTCATAATATATCACGGTGCCATTGGTGTGCATTATTCTACCTCCAATTTCTGCCACAAATCTCTTACCATTATACCCGCTGTCGGCAGAATCCACAAGTAAATTTTATGGCAATTAAATGAACTATCGTGACGCAGCGGACATATTCGCAGCGCGCCCGCATATGCCGCCGTGCGGCGTGAGGCCAATCCTATTGACACGCTGGGTAATATGCGGTAAGATATCGACATGCGACGAGCGGCGCGGCCTTGCGCGCGCCGGAAGGGGAAGGCCATGAACAGCGAACTTGAGATATCCCAACAGGCTTTTGAGGCGCTTAACGCGCGGGACGTGCTGCTGA
>JBJEUC010000053.1:0-23989 GCA_051883635.1 Candidatus Fimadaptatus sp. | reverse complement strand
ATGAACGGCATTGCACGGCGCGTGACGCAATCGGGCTTGCTTCGCAAGTGCGCGGTGTGGAATGTGCGGCGTGCGCGGCGACTCCCGCTTCGCCTACGGTAATGAACGGCATTGCACGGCGCGTGACGCAATCGGGCTTGCTTCGCAAGTGCGCGGCGCGGCAGGGCAACTCCCGCTCCGCCTGTGGCAATGAACGCCATCGCATTGCGCAGCCTGCATTCGCGGCGGCTTCGCGGCCGAGCGCAGCTATATGCGTGGCGCGTCCTCCCGCTTCGCCGCACGCACACCCGCTCCCGCACAGCATACCACGTCAGGCCGACAGAGCGGCGCTTGCGCAGGGCCGCTCCGCCGGCCATATTTTGCGGGCGCGGCGAATACATATAAGCGAGTATGACGCGGAGAGGGACGGTGCAATGAAGCGCGATTCGGCAATGGGACGGTTTGCGGCGGGGGTGGCGATAGGCGCGGCAGGCATAGCTCCGGGGGTGAGCGGCGGCGCCATCGCGGTGAGTCTGGGCCTGTATCAGCCGGCGATAGCGGCGCTGGCGGGCTTTTTCGCCCACGCGCGGCAGAGCGCGCGGCTGCTGGGGCCGCTGGCGGCGGGCGTGGGCGCGGGGCTGGCGCTGGCGGGGTATGCGCTGCTGGCGTTTTACGACATGTTCGCCTGCGAGGCGCTGTATCTGTTTGCGGGGCTGGTGCTGGGCTCGCTGCCCTCGCTCATGCGCGCGGGCGGCCCCTGGCGCACGCGGCGGCTGATACCGCTCGCGCTGGGAGCGGCGGCGTATCTCGCGCCCAGCGCGCTCCTGCCCGCCGCGGCCGAGGCCGCCCGCCTGACCGGTCCGGCCGCGCTGGGCTGCGGCGCGGTGCTGGCGGTGGGCACGGTGATACCGGGCGTCAGCTCGTCGTTCCTGCTCATGCGCCTGGGGCTGTACAGGGCGTACCTGGACGCGCTGGCGGCGGCGCGCCTGCCCGAGCTGGCGCTGATGGGCCTGGGCTTTGCGCTGGCGGCGGCGCTGCTCGTGCGCGCGGTGGACCGGGTGTTCCGGCGGCATGCGGCGTGCGCGTACATGCTCATCGTGGGCTTTACGCTCATGTCCGTGGTGGAGGCCATACCCCCGCTCAGCGCGGCCGTGTCGCCCATCGCCTGCGTGCTGCTGCTGCCGCTGGGGGCAGGGGTGGGGCTGCTGCTGCGCGGCAGCGAGGCGCAATAACCGTAATTGACTTGACATATCGGGGCGTAAGGTGGATAATTGTAAAGGGAAAATCCGTGTGCGGAGGAATGAGATGGGCTTCAGGATCGCGAAGGTGGAACGCGGCGGCCTTGCCGACGAGCTGGGCCTGCGCCGGGGCGACGAGCTGCTGGAGATAAACGGCGAAAGGCTTGTCGACCTCATAGACTACCAGCAGCTGATGAGCTGCGAGGAGCTCCTGCTGAGGGTGCGCGACGCATCGGGCGAGGTGTACGAGGTCGAGTGCGACAAGGACATGGACGAGGAGCTGGGCGCGGACTTTGAGGGCGATCTGCTGGGGCCCACGCGCCTGTGCGCCAACAGGTGCCTGTTCTGCTTTGTGGACCAGCTGCCCCGGGGCATGCGCAAATCGCTCTACGTGAAGGACGACGACTGGCGCATGTCGCTGATGATGGGCAATTACGTTACGCTCACCAACGTAAACGACCGCGAGCTGGACCGCATAATCCGCCGCCACGCGACCCCGCTGTACATATCGGTACACGCGACCGACGGAGCGCTGCGCGCGCGCATGCTGGGCCAGGAGCGCGGCGCGCGCATAATGGAGCAGCTGGGCAGGCTCCGGGAGGGCGGCATACAGTTCCACGGCCAGGCGGTGCTCTGCCCGGGCCTGAACGACGGCGCGGCGCTGGAAAAGACCGTGCGCGACATGGCGGCGCTCTATCCGGCGTGCCTTACGCTGGCACTGGTGCCGGTGGGGCTTACCGGCCACCGCAAGGGGCTGGCCGGCATAAAGCCCTACGACCGGGAAAGCGCGGCGCGCCTGCTGGACGAGGTCGAAAGGTGGCAGGCCGAGTTCCGCCGCACGCTGGGCACGGCGCTGGTGTTCGCCGCGGACGAGTTCTACGTGCTGGCCGGGCGCGACGTGCCCTCCGACGAGGAGTACGAGGACTATCCGCAGATAGACAACGGCGTGGGACTGATACGCTTTCAGCGCGAGGGCTTCCGCCGCGCGTATGAGGAGCTGAGGGAGTCGGGCGTGAAGCCGCGCGCGCGGCGCGTGGCCATAATTACCGGCGAATCGGCCCGGGAGGAGATGGAGCGGCTCACGCGCGAGTACCCCTTTGAGGGCGTGAGCGTGACCGTACACGCGGTGCGCAACGACTTCTTCGGCCCGAGCGTGACCGTGGCCGGCCTTGTGACCGGCGGCGATATAGTAAAGCAGCTGGGCAGACTGGACGCCGACGAGGCGCTGGTGCCCCGCACGATGCTGCGCGACGGCGGCAACGTGTTCCTGGACAATACACCTTTGGATGAACTGGCAAAGCGGCTGGGCTGTCCCGTCACGCCCGTGTTTACCGACGGCGAGGAACTGGCGCGGGCGCTTGCAGGGGAGGATTTGAATGGCTAAACCTTTGGTGGCGATCGTAGGGCGGCCCAATGTGGGCAAGTCCACGTTCTTTAATAAGATGGCGGGGCGGCGCATATCGATAGTTGAGGACACCCCGGGCGTGACGCGCGACCGCGTGTATGCCGACTGCGAATGGCAGAACCACGCCTTTACGCTGATAGACACCGGCGGCATAGACCCGCAGAGCGACGACCCGCTGCTCAAGCAGATGCGCGCGCAGGCCGAGATAGCCATCGACACCTGCGACATGATACTCTTCTTTGTCGACGGCCGCCAGGGCCTTACCGACGACGACAAGGACGTTGCTACCATGCTGCGCAAGAGCTCAAAGCCCATACTGCTGGTGGTCAACAAGATAGACTCCATGGACTCCTACGACAGCGTGTACGAGTTCTACGAGCTGGGCCTGGGCGATCCCATCGCCATCTCCTCGGTGAACCTGATGAACTTCGGCGACCTGCTGGAGGAAGTGGTAAAGCAGCTGCCCCACGCCGACGCCGAGGCGGAGGAGGACGACACGGTCAAGATAGCCGTGGTGGGCCGCCCCAACGTTGGCAAGTCCTCGATAGTCAACCGCATACTGGGCCAGGAGCGCGTGATGGTGAGCGACATCGCCGGCACCACGCGCGACGCGATAGACACCGGCTTTGAGCAGGACGGGCGCAGGTTCGTGATAATCGACACCGCCGGCATACGCAAAAAGAAGGTCATAGAGGACGCGACGGTAGAGCGCTACAGCGTGATACGCTCGTTCGCCGCGATAGACCGCTGCGACGTGGCGCTGATAGTGATAGACGCGCAGGACGGCGTGACCGAGCAGGACACCAAGATCGCGGGCTACGTGCACGAGCAGGGCAAGGCCTCGATAGTGGTGGTCAACAAGTGGGACCTGGTGGAAAAGGACACCGGCACGCTGGAGAAGTACCGCCGCCAGGTCATAGAGGACCTGAAGTTCATGGACTACGCGCCGGTGCTGTTCGTCTCCGCGCTGACGGGCCAGCGCCTGCCCCGGCTGGTGGAGGCCGTGACCGCGGCCTATGACCAGGCCAGCCGCCGCATCACCACGGGCCTGCTCAACGACGTGATGGCCGACGCGATGGCTGCGCAGCAGCCGCCGTCCCAGAACGGCCGCAGGCTCAAGATATTCTACTCGACTCAGCAGGGCGTGCGTCCGCCGCTCTTTGTGATGTTCGTAAACGACCAGACGCTGATGCACTACTCATACGAGCGGTATCTGGAAAACTTCTTCCGCAAATCGTTCGGCTTTGAGGGCACTCCGATACGCTTCGTGCTGCGGGAGAGAAAGAAAGAGGAGAATTGACATGGTGCTGAAGATAATACTGGCAATACTCATCGGCTATGCCCTGGGCAATGTCTCCACGGGACTCATCATCTCCAAACTGGGCAACGGCATCGACATACGCAATGCCGGCAGCGGCAACGCGGGCGCGACCAACGTGCTGCGCACGCTGGGCTGGCTGCCCAGCCTGCTTACCTTCCTGGGCGACGCGATAAAGGGCGTGCTGGGCGCGCTGATAGGCATGTGGCTGGGCGGCCGCACGGGCGCGATGCTGGGCGGCCTGGCGGCGATAGTGGGCCACAACTGGCCGGCGGCGTTCGGCTTCAAGGGCGGCAAGGGCATATCGACCTCCTTTGGCGTGATACTGGTGGTACAGCCCTACAACGCGCCCTGGCTGCTGCTGGCGATGGCGGCGGCGCTGTTCCTGACGCATACGGTGTCGATAGGCTCGATATGCGCATCGCTCCTCTACGTGGTGCTCAACGTGTTCGAGACGATGCTGACCGACCTGCCCATGTTCCTGTTCGCGCTGGCCGTGGGCGCGCTGGCGCTGTTCCAGCACCGCTCCAACATGCAGCGGCTGCTCAGGCACAACGAGAACGCTCTGGACTTCAAGAAGATACAGCGCTGGAAAAAGAAGTGAGTATCGCCTGCCGGGGCGGCGGGGACGGCGTATGCGCGCCGGTCCGCCGCCCCGCGTCATACCGGCGGGGGAGGCAGCAATGCGGGATACCGAAGCATACGCCCGGGCGCACGCCGACCTTGCGCGCTCCGGGCGGCTCGTGCGCGCGCTGGAGCCGGGCCACGGGTCGTACTGCGCGGGCCTGAGCGGCGTATGGCTGCGCAGGCCCATGGTGCTGGCGGCGCTATGCCTGCTCGCGGGCGACCTCATGGGCCTTAGCGGCGGGATACCGCTTGCGGCCTGGCTGGCAATGGCGGCGCTGGCGGGCGCGGGCGCGCTTGCGGGGACGCTTGCAAGGCGGCCGCGCGCGTGGGCGCTGCTAATATGCGTGGTGATGCTGGGCGGCGTGCTGGGCGCAAGCGTGATGGAGCGCCCCGCTGTGCCGGAGGAGGGCGCGCACTATATCGAGGGCCGCGTGCGCAGCGTGGTCAAGAGCGACGGCGAAAAGCTGGCGCTGGATGTGGACCGCCTGACCGCCGACGGCGCGGCATACCGGGGCGGCGCGCGGCTCACGCTCTATCTGCCCAAGGGGCAGGAGGATATGGCGCTGCCTGCGGAGCTTGAGATAGGCGCGCGGGTGTCGCTGTTTGGCGAGTGCTATGAGCCGCAGGGCGCGCGCGGCGAGGGCGGCTTTGACTACCGCGCGTACCTCGCGCGCCGGGGCGTGTACTCGTGCGCCTGGGGCGAGCTTGCGGGGGCGCGCTTCGAGCCCACCGGCACGCTGCCTCTGGCGAACTGGGCATACGGCCTTAAGCAGCGCATACTGGGCGTGCTGGACGCGGAGCTGGGCGACGCCGCCGCGCTGGCGCGGGGCGTGATGCTGGGCGACAGCGCGGCTCTGCCCGACGAGCTGTACGAGAGCTTTCGCCTGGCGGGCCTGGCACACATGCTGGCGGTCTCCGGCATGCACGTGAGCCTGATGGCGCTGCTCATATGCTGGCTCCTGCGGCCCGTGCCGGGCTGGCTGCGCACGACGCTCACGGCGGCGCTGCTGCTTGTGTACTGCGCGCTGACCGGCTTCAGCCACTCGGCGGTGCGCGCCGCCGTGATGAGCACGGTCATGCTCGCGGCGCGTCAGGCGGGCCTGCGCTATGACGGCCCCTCGGCGCTGGCACTGGCGGCCGTAATAGTGCTGGCGGCGGCGCCGGGCGCGGCGCTGGATACGGGCTTTGCGCTGTCGTTTGGGGCGGTGCTGTCGATATACGCGCTGTACCCGGCGCTGAGCGAGCGCCTGCCGCGCGTAAGGCCGGGCCTGCGAGGCGAAGCGGCCCCGCTGGGCGCAGTGCTGAAGGGGCTCTGCGGCGCAGCCAATGCGCTCATCGAGAGCACGGCGCTGTCGCTGTGCGTGGTGGTGGGCACGCTGCCTATAACCAGCGGCTGCTTTGGCCATATCAACCTCGTGGGCCTGCTGACCTCGGCGGCGGGCATGGTGGCAGGCATGGGCACGCTGGTGGCGGGCTGGCTCACGGTGCTGCTTGCCGGCTGGGCGGAGCCGCTGGCGCGCGCGGCGGCGCTGGTGGCCGGCACATGCGCGCGGGCGATGGCGGCGCTGGCCGACTGGACGGCCGGGCTGGACTGGGGCATAGTGTACGTGCGGGCGATAAATCCCTGGTGGCTCATGGCGATAGCGCCGCTGATGCTGGGCGCGTCGCGCTTCCGGCCCCTGGGGCGCGCGCTGAGGGGCGCGTGCGCGGCGCTGACGGTGGGGCTGATATGCCTTTTGCTGCTGCCGCCGCGCGCGGGCTCGGGGCTGGACTACGTGCTGGTGGACGTGGGCCAGGGCGACGGCGCGCTGTTCACCGACGGCGCGAGTGCCGTGGTGGTGGACGTGGGCAGCGAGGGCTCGGCGCTGTGCGACTACGTGCGCAGGCGCGGGCTGCGCGTCGGGGCGGTTGTGATAACGCATCTGCACGAGGACCACGCGGGCGCGCTGGAGGAGCTGACGCGCATCGCGCGCGTGGGCAGCATATACCTGCCCGAAGGCGCCGAGGCGGGTGCGGACGAGGAGACGCTCGCGGCGCTGGAGCGGCTCAGGGCGCGGGGGCTGGAGGTCATGCGCCTGAGCGCGGGCGACTTAATCGAACCGCTTCAGGGCCTTGCGCTCCGTGTGCTGCACCCGGGCGCGGGGGCGGCCTTTGAGGACGCCAACGACCTTTCGCTGGTGCTCCGGGCCGAATACGCCGGGCGCACGCTGCTGCTGGCGGGCGACCTGACGCAGGCGGGCGAGGACTTTGCGCCCGGCCGGTGCGACGTGCTCAAGGTGGCGCATCACGGCAGCGCGGGCTCGTCCTCGCTAAAGTTTCTCGCGGAGGTCAACCCCGGGCTGGCGCTGATATCGGCGGCGCAGCGCAACTCCTACGGCCTGCCCGCGGACGCGCTCAGGGCGCGGCTTGACTACATAGGCGCGCGCACGCTCGTGACGGGCGAATGCGGCGACATAACAGTGCGCATATCGCCGGAGGGCGAAATGACGGTGCGCACATATCTCCCGGCCGGGGATGAAGCGGCTTTGGCGGAGGCAAAATGAATCACACAGAGTTTTTTGACAAGCTGAAGGTGGGCTACATAGCCCGGGGCTACCTGTTTACGGGCGAGGAGAACTTCGTAAAGCGCGAGGCGCTGCGGCAGCTGCGTCAGACGATGCTGCCCGAGGGGCTGGAGGCGCTCAACGAGAGCATACTGGAGAGCCCGGACGCGGACGACATAATCGCCGCCTGCGAGACCCTGCCCATGATGGCCGAGCGCCGGCTGGTGGTGGTGCGCGACTTTGCCCCGCTCATGAGCGGCCAGAGCAAGGGCGAAAAGGAGGAGAGCGAGCGCCTTTCCAAGTACCTTGAGCGCCTGCCGGAGAGCTGCTGCCTGGTGATGTACATGCGCGGCGCGGCGGATGGACGCAAGGCGCTCTACAAGGCCTTTGTCTCGGCCAAAGCCGCCCAGGTAGTGACCTTCGATACGCTCAACGAGCGCCAGCTGGCCGCCTGGATAAGCAGCCGCTTCCGCAAGCTGGGCAAGACCATCGCCCCGGACGTGAGCGCGCAGCTGGTGTTCCGGGCCGGCACGGCGCTTACCCGGCTGGCGGGCGAGGCGGACAAGCTGGCGGCGCACGCGGGCGAGCGCACCGAGATAACGGCGCAGGATCTGGACATAGTGACGCCCACGCTGGAATGCACCATATTCCAGCTGATAGACCGGCTCATCGAGAAAAACGGCGCGCAGGCCTACCGGATGCTTAGCGCGATGCTGGAGAGCGGCGAGGACAACGTGCGCGTGCTGGCGATGATAACGCGGCAGATGCGCTTCATGACACACATAAAGCTGATGCAGCGCAAGAAGGCCACGGACGAGGAGATAATCAGGGACGTGGGCATAACGGCCATTGGCCTGCGCAACACCCGCAGGCAGCTGCGCGCCTTCAGCGAGGAGCGGCTCATGCGCGCATACCGGGACTGCGTGGAGGCCGAGTACGCCGTAAAGAGCGGCGCGATGAGCGACGAGGAGGCACTGGGGCGGCTGATGCTCAGCTGGCTGAGCGCATAGCGCACATAGGCATTGACAAAGCGCGCGCCCGTATATAAAATATAAGCAGCGTACGGCAAATACGTATATCAAAGGAGAAAAGACGATGCCCAGGTATTTGATTGGCGTGGACATAGGCACATCCGGAACCAAGAGCATAATCGCCGACGAGACCGGCCGCGTGGTGGCGTCCTGCACGGAGGAGTATCCGCTTTATACGCCCCGGCCCGGCTGGGCGGAGCAGCGCCCCGAGGACTGGTGGGGCGCGGTGGTGAAGTCGGTCTCCACCATAATCGCCAAAGCGCAGCTGCCCGCAAGCGAGCTGGTGGGCCTGAGCCTCTCGGGCCAGATGCACGGCCTGGTGGCGCTGGACAGCGACATGCGCGTCATCCGCCCCGCGATGCTCTGGTGCGACCAGCGCACCGAGAGCCAGTGCGAGTGGATCACGCAGAAGGCCGGCGGGCTGGACAGGCTGGTTTCGCTCACCAACAACCGCATGCTCACCGGCTATACCGGCGGCAAGCTCCTATGGCTGCGCGATGAGGAGCCCGAAAACTTCGAGCGCATGAAGGTGTTCGTGAACCCCAAGGACTACATCCGCCTGATGCTCACGGGCGAGGTGGCGATAGACATGTCCGACGCCTCGGGCACGGGCTTCTTCAACGTGCGCAAGCGCGAGTGGAGCTGGGAGCTCATCGACATAGCGGGCCTGCCGCATTCGATATTCCCCGAGTGCATCGAGTCCACCGCGCTGGCAGGCCATGTGACCGCCGAGGCGGCGCGCCTGACCGGACTGCCCGAGGGCCTCAACGTGTACGCGGGCGGCGGCGACGCCGTGATACAGACCACCGGCGCGGGCCTTGTGCGTCAGGGCGTGATAGGCGTGGTCATAGGCACCGCGGGCAACGTGTCCATGGGCCTGAACGGATACAAGGACAACCCCGGCGGCAAGCTGCAGGTGTTCTGCAACAACGAGCCCGGCCTGTGGCACGCCTTCGGCTGCACGCTGGCGGCGGGCGGAGCGTACCGCTGGTACCGCGACGCGCTGTGCGAGGCCGACATAGCCGCGGCACGCATGAGCGGACGCAATGTGTACGACATAATGGGCGAGGCGGCGGCCGCGTCCCGGCCGGGCGCCAACGGCGTGATATTCGCCCCCTACCTCTCGGGCGAGCGTTGCCCCTATCCGGACGCCAACGCGCGCGGCGCGTTCTACGGCCTCAGCCTGGGCACCACGCGCGCCGACATCACCCGCTCGGTGATGGAGGGCGTGACGTACAGCCTCAAGCAGGTGATAGACATAGCCAACCAGCTCGACCCCACCGTGCCCAACGAGAAGATATACACCTCGGGCGGCGGCGCGGCCTCGGCGCTGTGGCGGCAGATGCAGGCCGACATATTCCGCCTGCCGGTCTACACCATGTCGGCGGCCTCGGAGGGCGGCGCTTACGGCGCGGTCATGGTGGCCGGCGTGGGCGCGGGCGTATGGAAGGACCTCACGGAGGCCACGGGCATAGTGCGCGTCGAGACCGAAACGCTGCCCAACCCGGCCAACTTCAGCGCCTATGAGGACGCTTACGCGGTGTACAGCGAGCTGTACCCGCACCTCAAGCCCGTCTACGACAAGGCGGCTGCATTGGCAAAGTAAGAGCAAAGCGCGGCGGGGCGGGCGCGGCTGAGGCTGCGCCGGCCCCGCTTTTTCATCGGAGGGCATCCACATGGAGATTAGGCCTATCGCGCACATACGCACAGACTTCCCCACCAAGTTCGGGCTGCCGCGCCAGAGCGGGCTGGTCGGGCAGCTGGAGGGCGTAATAGTGTTTGAGCCCGAATACCGCCAGATTGAAGCGCTGCGCGGGCTGGAGGGCTTTTCGCACATATGGCTGATATGGGACTTTTCGCAGGCGCATACCGGGCGCTGGTCGGCCACCGTGCGCCCGCCCAGACTGGGCGGCAACACGCGCATGGGCGTGTTTGCGACGCGCTCGCCCTTCAGGCCCAACAGCCTGGGGCTGTCGTGCGTGCGCCTTGTGGGCATCGAGCAGGACGGGAAGCTGGGCGCGGTGCTGCGCGTGGGCGGCATAGACATGATGGACGGCACGCCCATTTACGACATAAAGCCCTACGTGCCCGTGGCGGACTGCCACCCGGAGGCGAGCGAGGGCTTCACTTCGCGCACCCGCGAGGGCAGGCTCCGGGTGGAGTTCCCGGACGAGATGCTTACGCTCGTGCCGCCCGAAAAGCGCGAGGCGCTCATCGGCGTGCTTGAGCAGGACCCGCGCCCGGGCTATGAGGACGACCCGGAGCGCCGCTACGGCGTGGAGTTCGCCGGGCTGGACGTGCGCTTTTTCGTAAACGGCGGAGTGCTGCGCGTGTGCGAAGTGGCGCCGGGCGGCGCGGAGGCGGGCCACGGGCGGGGCTGAGCGGGGAAAAACCGGCTGGATATCCCGATAAAGGGCAAAAAAGTGGTGCGGGCCGTCCATAAGGCGGCCTGTTCCCCTTGACAGGGGCGGCAAAATGGGCATATAATGAACGTATGTTTAGAATTGCTTTTGCCGAAACCAGGGGAGGCGAACAGAGATGAGCGAGAAGTTTGGCGAGACCATGCAGTTGGGCAGCAGAAATGCCGACATACCCGACGCAAGGAGCATAATCATGAGCGTTTACGCGGCGCTCAAGGCCAAGGGCTACGACCCGATAACCCAGATAGTGGGCTACATCATATCGGGCGACCCCACCTACATCACGAGCTACAACAACGCCCGCTCGATGATAAAGCGCCTGGAACGCGACGAGATACTGGAAGAGCTGGTGCGCTTCTACGTAAGGTCCAATGAAGGCAAGCGCTGATATGGAGCGCGCAGTGCTGGGGCGCACGGGCATAGAGGTGTCGCGGCTGTGCTTCGGCGCGCTCACCATGAGCCCGCTGCAGCGCGATATGCCGCCCGAACGCGGCGCGGAGCTGATACTCTACGCCTACGAAAAGGGCGTGGACTTCGTCGATACAGCCGAATACTACCGCAACTATGCGCATATAAAGCCGGCTTTGGCGCGCGAGCCCTCGATAAAGGTCGCGGCCAAAGCCTATTGTTATGACCGCAGGACCGCCGGGCAGGCGCTCGAAAACGCCATGCGCGGGCTGGGCCGCGACTATATCGACATATTCGAGCTGCACGAGCAGGAGGACATACACACGCTGCGCGGCCACCGCGAGGCGCTGGACTACTTGAACGAGCAGAAGGCGCGCGGCCGCGTGGGCGCGGTGGGCGTGTCCACGCACCACGTGGAATGCGTACACGCGGCGGTGTACTTCGGCGGCGTGGACGTGATATTCCCGATAATCAACCTGGCGGGCCTGGGCATACTGGGCGGCACGCGCGAGGACATGGAGCGCGAGATAGCCCGCGCGGCCGACGCCGGCATCGGCCTGTACGCGATGAAGGCGCTGGGCGGCGGTCATCTGGTGAACCGGCGCGAGGAGGCCCTGCGCTACGTGCTGGACCTCCCGGGCATTGCCTCGGTGGCCGTGGGCATGCAGAGCGAGGACGAGATAGACTGCAACGTGGCGCTGTTTGCCGGGCGCGAGCCCGACGCGGATACGCTTAGGCGCATAGCGCGCAGCGAGCGCAGGCTCATGATACACGACTGGTGCCAGGGCTGCGGCAGCTGCGTCAGGCGCTGCGGCCAGGGCGCGCTGAGCCTTGTGGACGGCCGCGCGCAGGTGGACGCGGGCAGGTGCGTGCTGTGCGGCTATTGCGCGGGCGCGTGCCCGGAGTTCTGCATAAAGGTATGCTGACGAGGATAAATAAACGTCAATGTCACACTGGTTTCATACTTGAGTGCTATGATAATTGATATATGAGAGGTGCGCTGTGACAGGCAACGATAACAGGCGCGTGCTGGCGCTGGACGTGGGCGAGCGCCGCATAGGCGTGGCGGTAAGCGACCCGCTGGGCATAACGGCGCAGAGCGTGGACACGATAAACCGCACGACCCTGCCCCGGGATATCGAGGCGATAGCGGCTCTGCTCGCCCGCTACGATACCGACCGGCTGCTGCTGGGCCTGCCCAGCAGGCTGGGCGGCGAGGAGGGCGCGCAGGCGCGCTTTACGCGCGAGTTCGCCCAAAGGCTCACGGAGCGGGGCTGGCAGGTGCGCTTTTACGACGAGCGGATGACCACGGCGATAGCCCGCGGCGCGCTGATAGAGAGCGGCATGCGCCGCGACAAGCGCAAGCAGTACATAGACCGCGTGGCGGCCACGGTGATATTGCAGGGATTCCTGGACAGCGGCGGCTGGAAGGCCGAGCCATATCGATATACAGGGAGCGAGGTATTTCGGATAATGGACGACAAGTACGAGAGCAACATGGACTTTGACGGCATCGTGGAGCTGGTCGACGAGGACGGCAAGAACGTCCGCTTCGAGTTTTTGATGATGCTGGAGCATGAGGGCGGCAACTACCTGCTGCTCACGCCTGCCGAGGAGATAGACGGCGTGGACGAGGACGAGGTAGTGATACTGAAGGTGGATACCGACGAAAACGGCGAGGATGTTTACGTGTCCATCGACGACGAAAAGCTGATGGAAACGCTGTTTGAAAAGTACCTGGCCATGGTCGAGAGCGAGGACGGCGAGGACGAATAAGCCTCCCGCCGGTATGAACATGTCAGCGAGGGACGCTTTCCGGGCGCACGGCGCGGCGGAAGGCGTCCCCTTTTTGTGCATATGTCAGCGCTTTGCGGCGGCGAAGTCGTAGGCCTCGCGTATCCAGCCCATGAGCTCCGCGTCCAGCTGGGCGCGGTCTGTGAGCGGAAGGTGATTGGTCCAGCGCCCGGGATAGGGCTGCACGGCCTGGGCCACGCGGGGCGATCCGAGCGCCCGCCCCAGCCCCAGCGAGAGCACCAGGCCGGGCCGCGAGGCGCTCCGGGGCAGCGACACCGCCCCAAAGCCGCACCGGTTCGCAAGCGATATCTGGGTGCGCATGACGCGCGCCTCAAAGGGCGGCAGCTGCGCGCGCATCAGCTCCATGAGCGCTTCGTAAAGGCCCAGCGCGTCCGCGCGCCCGCCGAAGAACATCATCGTATCGGCGTCCATGGCGCTGCCTCTCATTCGTCCCCGTCGCCCGGGCATATGTCCCACTTGGGCGCGTAGGGCACGGGGCAGCGGTTCATGCGCTTGGAGGCGCGCACCTGCGCGTAGCAGCCGCACAGCCGGCAGGTGTAGTTGAGCAGATGCTCGCAGCCTGCGCATATGCTCAGCCGCCGGTTGAACTCCTCCGCGCTCACGCGTATGTCGGCGGGCAGCTGCGCCACGTAGTCGTCCAGGTATTTGGCCAGCTGGGCCTCGGGTATATCCTTTTCCAGGCAGCGGCGACAGAGTATCTCGCTGCCGTTGAATCCGTACATCAGTCCTCACGCCTCCCGGTGTCCTCAAATACCATGCGCATGGTTATGCCCTGGTTGTAATTGCCGAAGTCCCGCCCGTACAGCGTGAGCCCGCCCGCACGCTCGGCGCTCTCGGGCGCGCAGATGCGGTAGCGTATCTCGCCGCCCGACACTATGCCCAGATCGTCCAGCGTGTAGCGGCCTATGCGGCGGCCGTCTATGAACGCGCCCTGCCGGTTTATCACCAGGGGCTTGAGCAGGCCGTACTGATTGAGCCCATATACCCACCAGTCGGGCGTGTATATGCCGCGCTTGAGGCCGAAATCGCCCGGGCTGGTCCAGTAGCCCAGCTCGCGGCCGTTTATCGAGAAGTATATGTCGCTGGGCCAGTCCTCGTTGAAGCCCTTGGCCTCGCTGGCCAGCTCCTGGGTGAGCTGCAGCTCCACCAGCCGCTGGTCGGGCTGCATGTAGTTGGGCAGGCGGTATTCCAGATACCCCGAGCGCAGCCACAGCAGCGCCGCATACACGCGGTCCGGGTCGTCGAACACGCGCGGGTCGTCAAACTTGCCCAGCATGCGCTCGGCCGTGGCCACGCCGCAGGTGGGCCTGGCCGCGTAGGCTACGTAGCTGCCTATGGGTATCTCCGCCTCGTAGGTGTTGCGCTCCTGCTGCTCGTGCAGCAGGTTTATCATGAACCGCCCCTCGCGCAGATGGCAGCGCTTCTGTATGCCGCGCTTGCCGGAGGTCGTCTCTATGAATATCACGCCCGCCTCCTCCAGCAGGCGTATGTGCGCGGTCATCGCGGAATTGGTGACCTCGAGCCGCTCGGCCAGCTCGTTCAGGTTCATGCCCTGATTGGCGGAGAGCATGCGCACTATCTCCAGCCGCGCCGGGCTGGACAGGGCCTTGCACAGGCTGAGCAGCTGGTCGCGGTCGTTTACTTCAACCATCTTTTGCAATAACGCTCCTTTTGTTTAGCTGTTGCTTTATTATATCACAAAGCTGCGGGCAAGGCAACGCCGACGGCGCGCAATCTTTGCTGATATGATTGACAAAGCGCGCGCGCAATGCTATCATCATATCAGTTAAAGGGAAACGTTTACCTGTCAAGCTATCGACAAAACTAAATGCGGAGGGGACGAGCAGTATGAGGTACGTAGTGCAGCCTTATATCAGGCAGGCGCGCATCCGGCCCGAGGTGTACGGCAATTTTTCCGAGCATCTGGGCAGGTGCATTTACGAGGGCGTGTACGTGGGCGAGGATTCGCCCATACCCAATGTGAACGGAATGCGCACGGACATAGTGGAGGCGCTCAGGCGCATGAAGCTGCCGGTGCTGCGCTGGCCGGGCGGATGCTTTGCCGATACCTATCACTGGCGCGACGGCGTGGGCCCCCGGGCCGAGCGCAAGAAGATGATAAACACCAACTGGGGCGGAGTGGTGGAGGACAACTCCTTCGGCACGCATGAGTTCATGGAGCTGTGCCGCCAGGTGGGCTGCGAGCCCTACATAAACGGCAACCTGGGCAGCGGCACCGTGCAGGAGATGAGCGAATGGGTCGAGTACATGACCTTCGGCGGCCTGTCGCCCATGAGCGAGCTGCGCAAGCGCAACGGCCATGAGCAGCCCTGGCGCCTGAAGTACTTCGGCGTGGGCAACGAGAACTGGGGCTGCGGCGGCAACATGACCGCGCAGCACTATTCGGACGAATACCGCCGCTACCAGACCTACCTGATGAACTACGGCGACAACCGCCTCTACAAGATAGCCTGCGGCCCGGGCACCAGCCCCGAAGCCCCCAACTACGACTGGACCGAGACCATGATGAAGAACGCCGGCGGCATGATGGACGGCCTCTCGCTGCACTATTACACCACCATCGGCCCCGACTGGCAGCACAAGGGCTCGGCTACCGACTTTACCGTCGCGGATTACAAAAACACCATGGGCAAGGGCTACTTCATAGAGGAGCTGCTCACCAAGCATTCGGCGATAATGGACCGCTATGACCCCCAGCGGCGCGTGGGCCTGATAGTGGACGAGTGGGGCACCTGGTTCGACGTGGAGCCGGGCACCAACCCGGGCTTCCTCTACCAGCAGAACACCATGCGCGACGCGATGCTGGCCGGCATGACGCTCAACTGCTTCAACAAGCACGCCGAGCGCGTGCATATGGCCAACATAGCGCAGCTGATAAACGTGCTGCAGGCCGTGGCGCTCACCGACGGCGAGCGCATGCTGCTCACCCCCACGTACCATGTGTTCGAGATGTACTCGGCGCATCAGGGCGCGGAGCGGGTGGCCAGCACGCTGGCGGCGGGCGTGGAGACCGCGCCCAACAGCTTTGCCTATCCGGACGTTTCGGAGTCGGCCTCCGTGGATGGCGAGGGCGCGCTGAACGTGACGCTGTGCAACTTCTCGCTCGATACGGCCCGGCCCATAGAGATGCTGATAGACCAGAGCGCCATGGAGCTGAGCGAGGGCAGGGTGCTGACCGGCGCCATGGACGCGCACAACACGTTCGAAGCGCCCGAAGCGGTGAAGAGCGCAGCGTTCGACGCGGTCAGGTGCGAAAGCACGCCCTCCGGCACCGAGGCGCGCTTTGAGCTGCCGCCCTGCTCGGTGGTGCGGCTCACCTTCCGCGCGGCGAAGTGACTGTTCGATGCAGCGCCGGTATGCGTTCATGTAAAATAATGACGATACGGCTTGCAAATTGAGCGGCAAAGCGGTATAATACCGCATAATGGCACAGATGGAGAGAGTACCGCTCCGTTCCGCCCCGCAGAGAGGCGCGTCGCTGGCTGAAAGCGCGCCGGGCAAGGAGGGCGCGGGAAGTTCACTCCGGAGCCGGCGGATCGAGGCCACGCGCGTTAGGTTCGCCCGGAGTCACGCCCGTTATGCGCGTGAGAGGTTAGGCGCGTTGCGCCCGACGAATCTTTGGGTGGTACAGCGTGAGTTATGGCTCTCGCCCCTTTGCAGGGGCGGGAGCTTTTTTGCGGCCGACGCGGCTGGCGCATGCCGCCGTCCCGCCGCTGCCGCCCGGAGCCGCATGACCGAAATGGACAGAAAGGAATGATAATCAAGTGCGCGAACAACTGCAGAAGATATTGCAAGAGTCCCTTGACGCACTGGGAGCGCTCAACTCCACCGCCGAGCTGGAGGCGCTGCGCGTGCGCATACTGGGCAAGAAGGGCGAGCTGACCGGGCTGTTGCGCGGCATGGGCAAGCTCTCGCCTGAGGAGCGGCCCGCCATGGGCCAGCTGGTCAACAGCGTGCGCGAGCAGATAGAGACCGCGCTGGACGCGCAGGCGGCGCGCATCGCCGCAAGCGAGAAGGAGGCGCGCCTCAAGGCCGAGGCCATCGACGTGACCCTGCCCGGCAAGACCCGCCAGCTGGGCGCGCTGCACCCGATAACCCAGGCCGAAAACGCGCTGCTGGACATATTCACCGGCATGGGCTTCGAGGTAGTGCAGGGCCCCGAGATAGAGCTGGACCACTACAACTTCGAGCTGATGAACCTGCCCAAGAACCATCCCGCCCGCGACGCGCAGGATACCTTCTATATATCCGACAACGTGCTGCTGCGCACGCATACCTCGCCCGTGCAGGCGCGCATAATGACCACGCGCAAGCCGCCGATACGCATAATCTGCCCCGGTCGCGTGTACCGCGCCGACGAGGCCGACGCGTCCCATTCGCCCGTGTTCCATCAGATGGAGGGCCTGGTGATAGACGAGCATATCACCATGGGCGACCTCAAGGGCACGCTGGATGCCTTTGCAAAGTCCATGTTCGGCGAGGGCGTATCCACCCGCTTCCGCCCGTCGTTCTTCCCCTTCACCGAGCCCTCGGCCGAGGTGGACGTCAGCTGCGTGAATTGCGGCGGCAAGGGCTGCCGCATCTGCAAGGGCACCGGCTGGCTGGAGATACTGGGCGCGGGCATGGTCAACCCCAGGGTCCTGGAGATGTGCGGCATAGATTCGAGCCGGTACGCCGGCTTCGCCTTTGGCATGGGCATAGAGCGCATAGCCATACTCAAGTACAAGCTGCCCGACATGCGCTGCCTGTACGAAAACGACCTGCGACTGCTCAGCCAGTTCAAATAGGAGGTACCACAGATGTTAGCACCGCGCAAATGGCTTAACGATTACGTTGATATAGATATACCTACCGATGAGTACGTGCGCCGGATGATAATGGCGGGCAACGGCGTTGAGGGCGTGGAGACCACCGGCAGTCAGTTCGACAAGGTCGTGGTGGGCTATGTCGTCAGCTGCGTGGACCACCCCAATTCCGACCATCTGCACCTGTGCATGGTGGACGTGGGCGGCCCGGAGCCGATACAGATAGTCTGCGGCGCGCCCAATGTCCATGCCGGTATGCGCGTGGCCGCGGCGCTGGACGGCGCTTCCCTGCCCGGCGGAGTGAAGATAAAGAAGGGCAAGTTGCGCGGCGAGGTGTCGAACGGCATGCTCTGCTCCGGCCCCGAGCTGGATGTGCCCAGCTCGGTATATCCCAACATAGGCGACGAGGGCATAATCGAGATATTCGAGGACGTTGCGCCCGGCACCGACGTAAAGCAGGTGTTCGGCCTGGGCGAGGACGTAATCGACTTCGAGGTGCTCGCCAACCGCCCGGACTGCCTGAGCATATGGGGCATGGCGCGCGAATCCGCCGCCGTGCTGGGCAAGCAGTACAAGACCCCCGCCCTGACCGTGAAGGAGGCCGACGTGGCTCCGATGAGCGAGAGCGTATCGATAGAGGTGCGCGACAGCGACCTGTGCCCCCGCTACATAGGCAAGCTCATACGCAACGTGCGCATAGCACCCTCGCCCAAGTGGCTGCGCAGCTACCTGGAGGCCGCCGGCCTGCGCGCGATAAACAACATTGTTGACATAACCAACTTCGTCATGATAGAGACGGGCAATCCGATGCACGCCTTCGACATGAGCAAGGTGCGCGGCGGCAGGATAATCGTGCGCCGCGCGCAGCCCGGCGAGCTGCTCACCACGCTGGACGGCAAGAGCCGCGAGCTGGACGAGAGCATGCTGGTGATAGCCGACGGCGAGCAGGCCACGGGCCTGGCCGGCATAATGGGCGGCGAGGAGAGCGAGATAACCGAGGGCACGCACGACGTGCTGTTCGAGTGCGCCGCCTTCGACCGCACCTGCATCCGCCTCACCAGCCGCAAGCTGGGCATGCGCACCGACGCCTCCGGCCACTACGAGCGCGGCGTCTGCCCCGCCATGTCCATGGACGCGATGCTGCGCGCCTGCCAGCTGGTCAATCTCCTGGACGCCGGCGACGTGGCCCCCGGCATAGTGGACATATACCCCAATCCCGAGCCCGGGGTGAGCATAACCGCCTCCATCGCGCGCATACAGGAGCATATAGGCATACCCGTGCCGGCCGAGCACATGGTGGAGATACTGAATAGCCTTGGCATCGCCACCGAGCGCGACGGCGACGCGCTCACTTGCCGCCCGCCCCGATACCGCATGGACATGGAGAGCTATGCCGACGTGGCGGAGGAGGTGCTGCGCCTGTACGGGTACGACAACATACCCTCCACGCTCATGAACGGCGTGACCATGCGCGGCGGCAAGAACCACGAGCACATCGTGCTGGACAAGGTGCGCGAGGCCCTGCTGGCCGTGGGCGCATACGAGATAGAGACCTACTCCTTCGTGAGCCCCCACGACATAGAGAAGCTGGGCATTGCCCCGGACGACCCGCGGCTCAATCCCGTGCGCCTGCTCAACCCCCTGGGCGAGGACACCTCGGTCATGCGCACCACGCTCGCGCCCTCGATGCTGCAGACGCTCAGCTACAACATGAGCCACGGCAACGCATCGGCGCTGCTGTTCGAGACCGCCGTGCGCTTTGAAAAGACCACCGAGATGGCGGCTACGCCCGACGGCAAGCTGGCCAACCTCCCCGACGAGAAGCTCACGCTGTCGATAGGCATGTACGGCGACGACGCCGACTTCTATGCGCTCAAGGCGGTGGTGGACTCGCTGCTGACCCACTTCGGCGAGACCGGCAAGTACGCCCCCGAGGGCGACTGCTACTACCACCCGGGCCGCAAGGCGCGCGTGAAGGTGAACGGCCATGCGCTGGGCCAGCTGGGCGAGATACATCCCGACGTGGCGGCGGCCTTCGGCATGGAGGGCAAGCGCGTGTACCTGGCCGAGATAGACGTGGACACGCTGGACCGCGGCACGCCCGCCATCGAGGCGCCCCGGCCCATACCGCGCTTCCCGGCCGTGAGCCGCGACATAGCGCTGGTGATGGACGAGAGCCAGCCCGTGGGCGACATAATCGACGAGATCGCCCACGCCGCCGGAAAGATATGCGAGGATGTGCGCGTGTTCGACGTTTACCGCGGCGCACAGCTGGGCGAGGGCAAGAAGTCGGTGGCCTTCTCGCTCACGCTGCGCAGCGGCGACCATACGCTGGTGGAGGACGAGATAAACTCCGCCATGAAGAAGGTAATGGGCAACTGCAAGCACAAGTTCGGCGCGGAGATAAGGTAAGATGCCGAGGAAGCGTCCGGCCGCCCTGCGGAGCGGGCGCCGCGTGAGCGGCACTTGCCTGCGGGCGGATGAACGCCGGAGGGCGTGCGGGCGCGCTCCGGGGAATGCCCGGGGAGGGCGCTGCCGTCCCCGGCGGCGCGGGCAGCCGACAAAGCTCAATACGCCCGGGAATATTGGGGATGGCCCTGCCATCTCCAATATCTGTATATCGCAAAATGCCCCAATCGCGCGGGCGGCGCGGGGGCACCCCTAATTCAGACCGGCGCGGGCGCAATGTCCCGCAGCCGACGAAAGGAGAATATGACATGGGCAGGAGCGTGGTTGTGATATCGGCCAGCGGCCGCAGGGGCGGCAATTCCGACCTGCTGTGCGACGAAATGGTGCGCGGCGTGCAGGAGGCGGGCGGCCGGGCCGAGAAGGTGCGCCTGGATGAGCTGAGCATAGGCTATTGCCGGGGCTGTGGGGCCTGCTTCAGCGCGCACAGGTGCGTGCAGCGCGACGACATGGACGCGCTGAGCGCCCGGCTCAAGGCGGCCGACGCGATAGTCATGGCGTCGCCGGTGTACTTCTACTCGATAAACGGCCAGCTCAAGGCCATGATAGACCGCCTCTGCCCGCACGCGGGCGAGCTGCGTGGCAAGGACTTCTACTTCATACTGTCGGCGGCCGACACCGTCGAGCCCGGCCTTGAGCGCGCGGTCGAGCCGCTGCGCGGGCTGCTGGACTGCGTGCCCGGAGCGCAGGAGCGTGCGCTGCTGTACGCCCGGGGCGTGTTCGCCGCGGGCGAGGTGCGCGGCACGGAGTATATGCAGAGGGCCTACGAGCTGGGCCGCGAGGCGGGGGAGGACAGGGCATGACCATTGCACAGGTGAGCAGGCGCTGCGGCGTGTCCGCCGATACGCTGCGCTATTACGAGCGCATGGGGCTGCTGCCGGCGATAGCGCGCACGCCGGGCGGCATACGCGACTATTCCGAGGACGACTGCAGCTGGGTGGACTACATAAAGTGCATGCGCACGGCGGGCGTGTCGGTCGAAACGCTGGCCGAGTACGTGGCGCTCTACCGGCAGGGCGATGAGACCATAGCCGCGCGCAAGCAGCTGCTGCTCCGCCAGCGCGACGAGATAGCCGCGCGCATAGAGGCGCTTACCGATACCCTGCATCGGCTCGACCGCAAGCTGGAGGGCTACGAGCACATACTGGAGTTTGAAAGTGAGCATCTGAAGCGCTGAGGGCGGCGCGCATAAAAAGGCGAATCCCCCGCAGGGCGCTTTGTCTGCGGGGGATGCGTCCGGATGGCGGACGAGGTTGCATGGAACGACCGGTTCAGCCGGAAGCGACGAAATATGCGCCGCTTCCGGCTTATTTGTGAGCAGACATCTGTGCCCGCAGTGGGAATGAGCGCCATGTATGGCCGCCGCCCGGCGAGGCTGCGGGAAGGCTGGCCGGACATTTACCCATGCTCATGGAGATGCACGCCTGACCGCAGGCATCGGGAGTCGGCGGCAACGCCGTTCCTGGCGGATGATTACATATATAAAGCAGGCGCAGCGGTATGAACCGCTGCGCCTTAAACTGTCCTTAAGCCGTGTACCTATGCCGCCCGGGGGCGGATATCCGCCTCATTTTGGCGTTACTTGCGGAAGAACACCTCGTGGCCGGTGCCGTCGGCGATGTAGGCGTTTTCCATGAGCTCGGTGAGGTCGCGCGCGGCGGCCAGATCGAAGGGTATCTCGCGGCCGTAGAGTATGCCCTCGACCCACTGGCGTATGGGCGGGAGGTCGTCGGCGGGCAGCTCGGGCGTGAAGAACTCGCTCTGGCCGCTGAGCTTTACCTTTATCTCCTGGTCCTGGCAGATGACTACGCCCTTGGTGCCGTACACCTCGAACATATTGGGGTTCATGGGCGCCACCAGGCTGGTCTCGGAGATGACTATCGCGCCGTTTTCAAATTCGATGGTGCTTACCGAGTTGTCCTCCACGGCGCGGTCGGTGATGTTGTTGAACATGGACTGTATGCGGCGCGGACGGCCCATCATCCAGCTGGCCAGATACATCGGGTGCGCGCCCAGGTCCATCATGGCGCCGCCGCCGGTTAGGTCGCGGTCGTACCAGTAGTTGGGCAGCCAGTTGCGCAGCGAACCGTCATGGGCGTTGCGCACGCGCAGCACCGTCACCTGGCCCAGCGTGCCGTCGTCTATCAGGCCCTTTATGTACTTGTTGCGGCCCCAGCAGCGCTGCGGGAAGGATATGCAGAACTTGACGCCCGCCTCGTTTATCGCCCTGGCCACCTCGTCGCATTCCTTTACGGTCAGCGCCAGCACCTTTTCGGTGAATATGTGCTTGCCGGCGCGGGCGGCCTTTATCATGACCTCGGGGTGCATCGCGGTGGGGCAGTCCACGGCCACCGCGTCCACGTCGGGACGCCTGAGCAGCGCGTCCAGGTCGGGCTCGAACGCCACGCCCAGCTCCTTGGCCCAGGCGGCGCCGCGCTCGGGCTCCTCGTCCCATATGCAGGTTACGTTTACGTCATCCATGGCCATCAGCTCGCGCGCATAGCCGCTCGCGTGTACGTGCCATTTGCTCAGCATTGCCACATTAAGCATAGTGTCGACCTCCAGCGTGTTTTGCTTCAATTCATATTATATATATCGTTTTGCCGATGTCAACCGTTTTGGCAAAATAGTTTTCCGGGCCGAGTGTCGACACAAAGGCAAAGCCCGGGGAGCATGGGGCCCCCGGGCTTTGCAGGGCGGCGGGCATAACCTCCGCCGCCGGCTTTCATATGCATGTCAGATGCTCCGGGGCTTGCCCATGAAGCACACGGCTATCAGTCCCGGCCCCGCGTGTACGCCTATCACCGAGCCCACGGGCAGCTTCATCACCTCGCCCACGGGCAGAGCCTCGCGCAGCATGCTCTCCAGCAGGTCGGCGTCCTCAAGCGATTCGGAGTGCATTATCGCCACCGTCGAGTTCTCCGGGTCGACGATGTTGTCCTGCACGTATTGCACCAGCCGCCTCAGCCCGCGCCTGTGACCCTTCACCTTGTCGCAGGGGACTATGCGGCCCTCCTTGCTTATCACCAGGAAGGGCTTTATGTCCAGTATGGTGCCCAGCAGCGCCGCGGACCCGGACAGGCGGCCGCCCCGCTTGAGATGGCCCAGGTCGTCCACCATGAACGCGCCGTGCGCGCGCTGGTAGTTGTCGCGCAGCCAGGCGAGCACCTCGTCCATGTCCGCGCCCTCCGCGCGCAGCTTCACCGCCTGCATCACCAGCAGGCCCTGCGTCATGGATATGGCCAGCGTGTCGAATATCTCTATGCGCCTTTCGGGGTAGCGCTCCATGAGCGCCTGCGCCGCCGCGCGCAGGTTGTCTATCGTCTTGCTCAGCTGGGAGGAAAACGATATGAACAGCACGTCGTTGCCGGCCATGAGGTGCGGCTCGAGGTATTCGGTATATGCCGCCTCGGGCAGCTGGGATGTGGTAGCGTTTATGCCGGAACGGAGCGCGGCGAATATGGCCTTGTAGTCGTCGTTGCGCCCCATGTCGGCCAGATGCTCCTCGCCGTTGAGCGAATAGGGCATCAGAACCAGCGGAAGTTGCCATTCGTCCACCAACGTATAGGGCAGGTCGGTGTGCGAATCGGTCATGATGATGTAAGGCATTATCCTCTCCTTTCCGTGCGCCGGGAGCGCGAATATGCGCCGCGCCCGAAGAGCGCCCTCAGGGCCCTGCGCACCGGATGATACCGGCACAATTATACACCCCGCGCGATACAGGGACAAGCGCGGGCAAATTAGAGCAGCATTGGCGTTTGATTAGAAACGCGCGCCGCCTGCTCCTGCCGCCAGATACATTATATTATATTGCGGCGAAAATGGCAAGCAATGCGCTTTCGCGGCAGGCGCGCGCCCCGCGCGGACAGGGCCGGGCGCGCCGCCGTCAAAGGGCATTGCTTATACGTAAAAT
>JBJEUC010000052.1:0-5838 GCA_051883635.1 Candidatus Fimadaptatus sp. | reverse complement strand
CGGAGGCAGCCACAAGGCTGCTGCCGCAGCCAAAAGCGGCGCAAGGATGCGCCGCACAGCCTGCAAGGCAACGGCAGAACGCAGAGCAGCAAACCTAACCTTTGCAACAAGGCAGAGCGCCGCGCCAGAACGCTGCGCTCCGCCGCCTCCAACCCCATAGCGGAGCGGCGGCGTTTCAAGGGGTAAAGGAGAATCCAAGGAGGGCCTAGGGGGAAATCGCAATCCCCCTGGCCCTCCTTGGCCGCCGGAGGCAGCCACATGGCTGCTGCCGCAGCCAAAAGCGGCGCAAGGATGCGCCGCATAAGCCACAAAATAACGGCAGAACGCAAAGCACCACAAAAATCCTTTGCAACAAGGCAGAGCGCCGCACCAGAATGCGGCGCTCTGCCGCCTCCAACCCCTCAGCGGAGCGGCGGCGTTACAAAGGGGTACCCGAGAATCCAAGGAGGGAGTAGGGGGAACTCGCAATCCCCCTGGCCCTCCTTGGCCGCCGGAGGCAGCCACGCGGTGGCTCCCTCCGGCAACAGCGGCGCAAGGACGCGCCGCTAAAGCCGCAAAGCAAGTGCAGAACGCAAAGCCTCGCAAATCCCACATCGCATCCGCGTAGCGTAAATCAAAGCCCGCGCAACCCACCGGGCCGCGCGGCCTTAATTACTCCGCTGCCAACACCTCACCGCGCAGGCACCATCAGCACGACTCCCGCAGGAGCCGCATCAAGCTCCAGCTCGCTGCCGACCTCCGTGTACGCCCCCATCGCGCTGAGAAAGGCATCCGGCGCGGCGATGTCCAGCAGCAGACGCGGTACCTTGAAGTGCATGGGCACGATGGTGCGCGGCGCGATGGCGCGCGCGGCCCGGGCCGCCCCTTCGCCGTCCAGCGTGTACGTGCCGCCCACCGGTATCAGCAGCACGTCCACGCGCCCCAACGCGCGCAGCTGCGCCTCGTCCGGCTGATGGCCCAGGTCGCCCAGGTGGCATATGCGCAGGCCCCCGACCTCGCAGAGCGTTATCAGGTTGGCGCCGCGCTTTGCGCCGCGCACCTCGTCATGGTAGCTGCTTATGAGGGTGAAGCGCGCGCCGCCCGCCTCGTATTCGCCCGGCGCGCTGAGCACCTCGCCGGCGTCAGTGAGCGCCTCGACGCAGTTGTGGTCAAAGTGACCGTGGCTCAGCGTGGTGACGGTCGCGCGCACGGCCGGCTGCGCCAGGCCTATCGTGCCGTCGTATGGGTCGGTGACCCAGGAAAAGCCGCCCTCCGCGGTGAGATGGAAACAGGCGTGACCGATATATTCAAGCTTCATATACCATTCCTCCCTGAACTATGAGATATGCGCAGGCACGCAGCGCGTCGCCCGGCCGCCTGAGCCGAAGCGCCAGCGCCGCTTCCTGCCGCACGCGGGTCATGTAGGCGCGCCGCTCCGCGGGCGTGCCGGGTCCCTCCGTCAGCCGCAGCCCCTGCGCGATGAGCGGCAGCGCGGCCTCGTCAAAGCCTCCGGGCAGGCGCTCCATGCCGCGCAGCAGCGCCGCGTGCTCCAGACAGAGCTGTGCGGGCTGTGGATATATGCGCCCAAGCGCGGGCAGCTGCGCAGGCATCCGCCCGGCGGCCAGCTCGCCCAGCGCCCGCCCCAGTGCGCTCAGCGGGCATATGAGCGCCATATCGCCGCGCAGCTGCGCAGCCAGCCCCAGGGGCGGCAGCGCGGCGAGCAGCGCGTCCCGCTCGCGGGCTGTGGACAAGTAGGCCGAGAACACCGCCGTGGGACACGCGCCCGACGCGCGGGCCGTGCGCAGCGAGGGCGCGGCGGCACGCAGCTCGTCCCTCAGCATAGCGTGTATGTGACCAGCAGCCGGTTCTCGCTCATGAGCTGACCGGCGCTGAACAGCCGGTAGGCTATGCGCACGCTGCCGTGGGCCGCGCCGCGCTTGAGCGCGAGCGAATCGCAGGCGGCGCTCATGTCGAACTCGCCCTCGGGCAGTATGTAGGCGGCATCCAGCGTGCGTCCGGGCACGAACTCCATGCGGCTCTGCGGCACGCCGCTACGCTCCATCAGCGCATAGCCCTCGCGGCAGGTGAGCGTAACGCGCGTGGGCGGCTCGCTCTCGTCGTAGGCGAGCGCAAAGCCCTGCTCAAGCGGCGTGAACTCGGCCGGGTATTCGGAGCGGATGAGGTCGGGCCGGCCGTCGCCGGTGTCTATGCGCCCTACCACGGTGACGCGCGCGGGTATCGTTTCGTATGTCACAAGAGCACCTCCCTGTCAGCTACAATTATAGCCCAAGCCCGGCCCGCGTGTAAAGTGGATGCGCGCGCGGGATGTATAAATCGGCCGCGTATGGCAACAATTACTGCATAACGGAGAGAACGGGGGCGGAACATGAGGCGGATTGGGTGGTTGAGCGCAGTTGTGACGGCGGTGGGGCTGGCGCTCGTGTTCATGGGCGCGGCGCAGACCGAGGGGTCGGGCGCGCGCCGGGCGGAGCTCAGTCAGGCGCTTGCGCAGGACGAGCTGGTGCGCCTGCACATAATCGCCAGCGACGATTCGGATGAGGCGCAGCAGCTTAAGCTGCGCGTGCGCGACGCGCTGCTGGCCGCATACGGCCCGGCGCTGAGCGCGCAGGATAGCCAGAGCGGCGCGCTGGAATTTTTGCAGGGCGAGCTGGAAAACATAGAGGCGATAGCCCGGGGCGTGCTCAGGGCGGGTGGGGCAGGCTACGGCGCGCGCGCCTGCCTGCACGAGCGCGACTTCCCGGACAGGGAGTACGAGGGGGTAAGGGTGCCGGCGGGGCGCTATATGGCGCTGGACGTGGAGCTGGGCGGCGCGCAGGGCCGCAACTGGTGGTGCGTGATATACCCGGCCCTGTGCGCGCCGCCGCCCGACGTGCCCGCCGACGGCGGCGGGGTGGTGTTTTACAGCGCCGTATGGGACTGGCTCAGCGGCGCGCTGGGGGGTCAATAAGGAGGGAATGCTATGCGCAGACGCGCTATGTGCCTTGCGCTGTGCGCGGCGCTTTTGCTGGCGCTTATGCCGGTATGCCGCGCGGCAGTGGCAGTGGGGCCGGGCGATACGGGAGAGAACGTGAAGAAGATACAGCGCAGGCTCATACAGTACGACTACATGGACGGCACGGCTGATGGCGTCTATGGCGAACAGACGCGGCAGGCGGTCATACGCTTTCAGAAGAAGTACGGCCTCACGGCGGACGGCGTGGTCGGCCCGGCCACGGCGGCCAAGCTGGGCGTGAGCCTTACCGGGGCGGTGGCGGCTTCGGCCTCGTCCTCGGGCGGGGGCTATTCGTCCAGCGACGTGACGCTGCTGTCGCGCCTGGTGTATGCGGAGGCGCGCGGCGAGCCGTACAAGGGGCAGGTGGCGGTGGCGGCCGTGGTGCTCAACCGCGTGCGCTCCTCCGAGTTCCCCAACACCATCGCCGGGGTCATCTACCAGAAGAACGCCTTCAGCTGCGTAAACGACGGCCAGATAAACCTGACGCCCAACGCCGAGAGCAAGCGCGCCGCGCAGGACGCGCTGGGCGGCTGGGACCCCTCGGGCGGCAGCCTCTACTACTACAATCCCAGCACGGCTGCGGATTCCTGGATATTCAGCCGCACGACGGTCACGGTGATAGGCAACCACCGGTTTGCGGTATAGGAGGGCGAGCGCTGTGAAGCTGTGGCAGTGGATAACGGGCGGCCTGCTGGCCGTGGCACTGATGGCGGCGGGCGGATTTGCGATAGCGCAGGCCCGCGAGCTGGGCGTCTACCGCGCGGAGCTGGAGGGCTACCGCGGCGAGCTGGACGCGATGTACAAGCGCGCATGGTGGGAGAGCGTGGAGCGGCTGGCCTCGCTCGAGGTCGAGCTGGAAAAGCTGATAATCAGCGACAGCCCGGAGGCGGCGTCGCTGCGGCTCAGCAACATCGCCCGCCAGGCCGACGGCGCGGCGCAGAACCTGGGCGCGCTGCCGGTTGAGCGCGACGGCATCAACGCGGCGATGAAGTTCGTAAACCAGATAGCCGATTACAGCGCCGCGCTGAACGAGGGCATCGCCCAGGGCAGGCCGATATCGGACACCGACGTGGGCCAGCTGCAGAGCATACAGGAGCGCTTGAGCGAGATGAACAGCATAGTGTACGACATGGACGCGCTGGACAACTGGGCGGGCGGCGACAGCGCCGGGATAGACATGAGCGCCATCGCGCGCGAAAACCGGAGCTACCCTACGCTGATATACGACGGGCCCTTCTCGGACGGCGCGCGCGGCGGCTTCAGGGGCCTGGGCACGGACAAGGTGGACGAGCAGGCCGCGCTGGAGGTCGCGCGGCAGTACGCGGGCGGCGAGCCGCGCCTGACCGGCAGGACCGCCTCGCCCGTGCCGGGCTACGAGATAGTGTGCGCGACCGAGGCGGGCGAGCTGGAGCTGCTCGTGAGCGAGACGGGCGGCCGCGTGCTGTACATGCTGCCCTCATACGACATGGTCTCGCAGGAGGTGAGCGCCGGCGCGGCGCAGGACGTGCAGGGCGCGATAAGCATAGCATCCCAGTACCTGCGCGAGCGCGGCTTTGCGGGCATGGCCGCCAACTACACACAGCGCAGCGAGGGCGCGGTGGTGATAAACTTCACCGCCACGCAGGGCGGGGTCACGCTCTACCCCGACCTGGTCAAGGTTCAGGTGGCGGGCGGGCGCGTGGTGGGGCTGGAGGCCGGCAACTATTGGCGCAACCACGTGGAGCGCGCGCTGCCCCCGGCTGAGCTCACCTATCAGCAGGCGATGGAGTCGGTGAACTCGCGCCTGAACGTGGTGAGCGCGCGGCTGGCGCTTATCCCCACCGAGCGCACGGACGGGCCCCTGCCGGGCGAAAGGCTGTGCTACGAGTTCACCTGCACGCTGGGCCAGAGCCGGTACCTGGTCTACATCGACGCGCAGAGCGGGCTGGAGGCCTCGATACTGAAGCTCTATGACGGCGGCGCGGTGTAGGGAATCGCCGCCCCGCCGCAGGGGCGAAGGGATATGTGTGTTGCTCTGCGTTCTTTCGTTGCCTTGCAGATGCGCGGCAACGTTCTTGCACCGCTGTTACCGGAATGAGTTGCTATGTGGCAGCCTCCGGCGGCCAAGGAGGGCCAGGGGGATTGCGATTTCCGGCTCCGCACTGTGCGCTAACGCGCCCAGTGTTCCGTGCGGCTGCACGGCAGCCGCACTCCAGTCGCGCTGCGCGCGACCTGCGCGGGCCCTCCTTGGATTCTCCTGTTACCCCTTGAAACGCCGCCGCTCCGCTGAGGGGATGGAGGCGGCGGGGCGCTGCGTTCTGGCGCAGCGCTCTGCCTTGTTGCAAATGATAAGGGTGTTGCTTTACATTCTTTCGTTGCCCTGCTGACTGCTTGACAACATTCATGCGTCGCCTTTGGCTAAGGGTACAACCTGTGGCAGCTTGTTCGGGCAAAATCGGTGCAAGAACGCCACCCAAAGTCCGCAAATCAGTGGCAGAACGCAAAGAAACATACCTTGTCATTTGCCTCTGCGGCAGAGCGCCGCGCAAGAACGCGCCGCCTCGCCGCCTCCAACCCCCCAGCGGAGCGGCGGCGGTACAAAGGGGTGAGAAGAGAATCCAAGGAGGGAGTAGGGGGAACTCGCAATCCCCCTATCCCTCCTTGGCCGCCGGAGGCAGCCACGCGGCTGCTGCCACAGCCAAAAGCGGCGCAAGGACGCCGCCGCGATACTACAAGGCAACGGAAGAATGCAAAGCATCACCCACCACTTGCCCCTGCGGCAGAGCGCTGCGTAAGAACGCAGCGCTCCGCGGCCTCCAACCCCTCAGCGGAGCGGCGGCGGTACAAAGGGGTACCCGAGAATCCAA
>JBJEUC010000051.1:0-5839 GCA_051883635.1 Candidatus Fimadaptatus sp. | reverse complement strand
GGAGCGGCGGCGTTTTAAGGGGTGACAGGAGAATCCAAGGAGGATTTAGGGGGAACTCGCAATCCCCCTAATCCTCCTTGGCCGCCGGAGGCAGCCACGCGGCTGCTGCCGCAGCCATCAGCGGCGCAAGAACGCCGCCGCGAAAGCCGCAAAGAAACGGAAGAACGCAAAGCATCATCCCAATAGATCCCCCCCATGCGCAGGGCCTGCCACCCACCCCTGCGCATGCCCTCCTCCTTACTTGGCTAAAATATTAATAAGGGTTTATCGCCAAAACGCTTGCCAATACGGCGTAAACAGTCTATGCTGTGTGGGCGAGCCGTAAGGGTGCGCCCGGGCGGCCGAATTTGAATGGAGGGCGGGCTGGAACCGCGTTTCGATATGGCATTGTTCGTTGATATTGTTTCGATAAGGGTCAAGGCGGGCGACGGTGGCAATGGCTGCGTGTCGTTCCACCGCGAGAAGTACGTGCAGCAGGGCGGCCCGGACGGCGGCGACGGCGGCCGCGGCGGCGATATAGTGTTCGTGGCGACCGAGCGCATGCATACGCTGCTGGACTTCCGCTATAAGCGCTCCTATACCGCGCCCAACGGCGAGCAGGGGCGTAACCGCCGCTCCACCGGGCGCAGCGGCGAGCCGCTGGTGATAGAGGTGCCACCGGGAACGCTGGTGCGCGACAAGGAGACCGGCCGCGTGCTGATGGACCTGTATGTGCCGGGCGAGCGCAAGACGCTGCTGCGCGGCGGCAACGGCGGCTTTGGCAATATGCACTTCGCCACCCCCACGCGCCAGGCGCCCAACTTCGCCAAGCCGGGCGTCAAGTGCCAGCCGCTGGAGGTGCTGCTGGAGCTCAAGTCCATCGCCGACGTGGGCCTGGTGGGCTTCCCCAACGTGGGCAAATCGACGCTGCTGTCGGTGGTCACGGCGGCGCGGCCCAAGATAGCCAATTACCACTTCACCACCCTCACGCCCAACCTGGGCATAGCCAGCCAGGACGGCGATAGCTTCGTAATGGCCGATATACCGGGCCTGGTGGAGGGCGCCAGCGAGGGCGTTGGCCTGGGCCATGACTTCCTCAGGCACATTGAGCGCACCCGCATGCTGCTGCACGTGCTGGACGTTTCCGGCAGCGAGGGCCGCGATCCGGTGAACGATTTCGACGCGATAATGCACGAGCTGGAGCGCTACGGCGACCTCAGCTCCCGGCCCATGATAGTGGCCGCCAACAAGACCGACCTGCCGGGCGCAGAGGAGAACCTGGAGCGCCTGCGCGCGCACCTTGAGGGGCGCGGCATAGAGATATACCCGATATCGGCCGCCACCCGCAGCGGCCTTACGCCGCTCATGCGCGCGACGGCGGCGATGCTGCGCACCCTGCCCGAGGCCGAGCCCATACAGCCCGACGAGATGCCGCTCCCGGCCGAGGAGCGCCCCTTCGAGGTGCGCTTCGACGGCGGCGTGTACGAGGTCGTGGGGCCGTCGATGCAGCACCTGATAGACTCGGTCAACTTCTCGGACGAGGAGTCGCTCAACTGGTTCCACCGCACGCTGCGCCGCTGGGGCGTGATAGACGAGCTGCGCGCGCAGGGCGCGGGCGAAGGCGATACCGTGCGCGTGGGCGATATGGAATTCGACTTCGTGGATTAAAATACATAAAGGAGAGGTTTTATGACATCCAAACAACGCGCCGCGCTGCGCTCTATGGCCAACACCATGCCCACCATACTGTACATAGGCAAGGGCGGCATCACCAAGGAGGTATGCCAGCAGGCCTGGGACGCGCTGGAGGCGCGCGAGCTCATCAAGGTGGGCCTGCAGGACGGCGCGCCCATGAGCGTGCGCGAGGCCTGCGACGAGCTGTGCGGGCAGGTTCATGCCGAGCCCGTGCAGTGCATAGGCAAGCGGTTCGTAATGTACCGCCCGGCGCGCAAGCCGGTTATAGACCTGGACGAGATAGTCAGGCGCTGAGGGCGGAGGGGCATATCCCGGGCGGCCCGCGCCTTGCCGGAGGCAGTGCCGGGCGCCGCTCTCAGGTGGCAGGCGCGGCGGCGGTAGAGCGCTCATCTGCCGGAATACGGGCCGTCGGCGCCCATGGAAGCGCAGGGGCATACTGAACGCACTTATCCGGAACAGGGCGCGCGGGCATCTCCCGCGCGCCCTGCGCAATACCCGAGCGCAAGCGTGCCCAGCGCAGTACCCGAGGGCAAGCGCGCCCTGCGCAGTTCGCGAGCGCAAGCGTGCCCTGCGCAGTACCCGAGGGCAAGCGTGCCCTGCGCAGTACCCGAGGGCAAGCGTGCCCTGCGCAGTTCCCGAGCGCAAGCGTGCCCTGCGCAGTTCCCGAGGGCAAGCGTGCCATGCGCAGTTTCATAGCGCAAGCGCGTCACATCCACTCGTCCGCGCCCCGCCTGCGCGGCTGCGCGGCGCACAGCAGCCATATGAGCGCGCATATCAGCCCCGCCGCCCGGAAGTACGCAAGGCCCAGCATGCGCCCCGCTATCGACAGCGTGAGGGCGTACGCGCCCACGCGCCCGGCATGGGCCCGCGCGAGCAGAGCGCGCAGGGCATCGGGCGCATGGGGCCGCCGCGCGCCCGCGTCGGCGCACAGCGGCAGCACACGCAGCATCAGCTCCGCCAGCGCCTCGGGCGCTACCAGGCGCACGCCTGCGCTGCGCGCCAGCTCCTGCGCGCCGGGCGCGTAGGGCGCGGTGGATACGAGCGTGCAGCGCTGCGCTCCGGCGGATTGGCAGCGCCCCAGAGCGGCCAGCACTTCGCCCGCGCCTGCGTGCTCGCCAGGCCAGGCGCTTATCAGCGCTATCGCCGTCTCGCGACCGTCCCGGGCGCGGGCGAGTATGACGCCGTCGAGCACGCGGCAGCTGCTTATGCGGCCGCTCGCCCTCAGCCAGGCCGCCAGCTCGCGCAGCGCCGCCTGCGGCTCGGCAAGCGCCACATGTCCGCACAGCGCGCGCACCTGCGCGCCGGTGAGGCCCGCTCCGCGCCGGTGGAGCCTTATCATGCGCCCCAGCAGCATCATAAGCGCGATAGTCGCGGCGGCGCAGGCGCAGGCCAGCAGCAGCGCGGGGTAGAGCGCGCGCAGCCGCGCGGCCAGAAAGCAGAACCAGCTGACAAGACAGAGCGACCACAGCGCGCTCATGTCGATGAAGCGCGCCAGCGCCGTGCGCTGCGTGTGCATGTGCATCATCCTCCCCTGCGGCCTTTGACAATATTTTGCCGCGCCGCGCGCCGGATTAGTCGCCTGCGCAGGATATTTTTGCAAATGCCCTTTTGTTTTGCGGCCCGGTAGTGTATAATGAAATAAACGGATGACAGAGGTGTGCTATGTCAAAGCGACTGGGGCTAATGGGCGGCACGTTCAATCCGGTGCATAACGGCCATCTGTACATAGCCGGCCTTGCGCAGCGCGAGCTGGGGCTGGACGAGGTGCGCTTCATACCCACCGGCGACTCGCCGCACAAGCGCGTGGACATGCCGGGGACGCACAGGCTCAGGATGGTCGAGCTGGCGATAGAGGGCCGCGCGGGCTTTACCGTTACCGACATGGAGATGCAGCGCGCCGGGCGCTCATATACCTGCGACACGCTGCGCGAGCTTCAGGAGCGCGAGCCCGACGCCGAGCTGTTCTTCATACTGGGCGGGGATATGTTCTGCGACATCGCCAAGTGGCGCAGGCCCGACGAGATAGCGCGCCGGGCGGTGCTGGCAGTGGTACACAGGCCGGGCGACCCGGACGGATGCCTTCAGCAGACCTGCCGCCAACTGGAGAGGGATTACGGCGCGCGCGTGCGCCTGCTGAGCGGCTCCGGGCCGGCGATATCCTCTACCCAGATACGCCGCCTGATAGGCGCGGGGCAGGACGCGGACGCGCTTATGCCGCCGCCGGTAGCGCGCTACATACGAGAAAACAGACTTTACTTGAAACAGGAGAGCGGTATATGACGCCGGAAGAGATAACGGAGATACTGCGCGCCGAGCTGAAGCCCAGGCGCTTTGCGCACACGATGGGCGTTATGGCGACGGCGCGCGAGCTGGCAGAGATACACGGCGAGAGCGAGATACTGGCCCAGCGGGCCGGACTTCTGCACGACAACGCCAAGTCACTCGGCCTTGAGCGCATGCTGGAGCTGGCCGACGAGGGCGGGCTGGAGCTGAGCGCGGACGAGCGCGCGTCGGCGGCGCTGATGCACGCGCCGGTGGGCGCATACCTGGCGCGAGTGCGCTTTGGCGAGGAGGACGCGCGCGTGCTGGACGCGATACGCTACCACACCACGGGGCGGCCGGGCATGTCGGCGCTGGAGGCGATAATATACCTGGCGGACATGATAGAGCCCAACCGGGCCGACTTCGAGGGGCTCAGTGACTTGCGTGCGCTGGCGCGGCGCGATCTGGGCCGGGCGCTGGAGATGGGGCTTTATATGAGCAATTCATACGTGCTGGAGCGCGGTCAGCGCCTGTTCGACCGCTCCCGGCGCACCTACGAATGGATAAAGAGGCTCAACGACGAAAATGGGAGGAACGCAAATGCAGTCTAAGGAACTGGCTTTGGCCGCGGCGCGCGCGCTGGATGACAAGAAGGGCGTGGACATAATGGTGCTGGACGTGCAGCACCTGACGATAATTGCGGATTACTTCGTTATAGCCAGCGGCCGCTCGGGCAACCAGGTGCGCTCGCTGATAGACGAGGTGGACGACAAGCTCTCCGAGCAGGGCGTGGAGCCCCGCCGCCGCGAGGGCGTGAACGAGGGCCGCTGGGCCGTGCTGGACTACGGCACCGTGCTGGTGCACGTGTTCCACGAGCAGGAGCGCGAGTATTACAACCTCGAGCGCCTGTGGATGGACGGCTCAAACCGCGTGGAGTTCGTGCAGAAAGAGGATTGACGCAGCGGCGGCGGGGGAGAGGCTCCGCCGCCGCTGAGCTTTATCCGGGGGCGGGGCGGCTTCCGGGCCGGCTCCGGGGGACTATATGGAATGGCTTAATGTATTTGGGCTTGCCGTTATGGCGGTCATTATGATACCCAACATCGTCTTTGCGCTCCGGTACAGGGATGGCTTTGAGAACAAATGGAGCAACAGATCTGTCAAGACCGTAGAGCAGGTGGGGCGATGGGGCTGCTTCGCATTCATGATTATCAACATCCCGGGAACCTGGCTTGGGTGGTGGTCGGACGCAGCGTTTGCACTGTATGATAGTGGACGCCGCACTGGCACTGCTCTACTGCGTGGTCTGGATAGTATGCTTCAGGAAGAGCAGCGTGTTCAGGGCGCTCGCGCTCTCCATCATACCGTCCGCGCTGTTCCTGTTCAGCGGCATAATGAGCAGGTCGGTGCTGCTGATAGTCGCAGCGGTATTGTTCGCGCCGAGCCATATCGTCATCTCATACAGAAATGCAAAGTGATATGCCGGTTGCAGCGTTCCGGGAATACAAAAAGGCGCGGCCTTCGCGGTCGCGCCTTTTCTATATCCATGTTTGCGGCAACCCCCTGTGCGTCAGTCGCGCACGACGACGGTGGTGCCCTTCGGGCAGTTTTCGTATATCCACTTGGCGTCCGCGACGCTCAGCCGCACGCAGCCGTGCGAGGCACGGCGGCCCAGGTTGCGCACCGAGGAGGAGGTGGGCGAGCCGCCCTTCTCCTTGAACAGCACCGAATGGAAGTAGTAGGTGCCCACTATGCGGTAGGCGTACTGCGCCCAGCAGTTGTAGTCGACGAAGTAGTGCCATTCGTCTATGCGCTCGGTGGAGCGGTAGGTGCCCAGGGGAGTGGGGTTCGCCTTGGTGCCGGTGGAGCAGACGAAGCGCGCCTTGAGCTTGGTGTACGCGCCGTT
>JBJEUC010000050.1:0-5840 GCA_051883635.1 Candidatus Fimadaptatus sp. | reverse complement strand
CGCTCATGAAAAACGGATATGTATCGAACAGCGTGCCGTCAAAGTCCCATATCACATGTCTGACCATCAGTCCGCCTCCCCGGCCTGCATACGCCTTATCAAGAGTATCTCGCCCTCCACCACCCGGCCGTCCGGCTCAAAGCCCATGCGCCGGTACAGGCCCAGCGCCCTCGCGTTTTGCGAGTCGGCGGATATGGCGATGCTGCGCGCGCCGTGCCGCGCGGCCATCAGCGCGCACAGCCTGTCCAGCGCCGCCCGCGCGACGCCGCGACCCTGCATGGCCTGCCCGACCATCAGGCGGTATATGCTCCACATCCCCAGCTCCGCGTCCCAGGCGTACATGGCAAAGCCCGCCACGCTCCCGTCCAGGTATATCGCCAGCGGGTAGCACTCGGGCTCGTAGGCCGCCTGCGCCAGTGAATAGGCGTTGGGCGCGACGAAATCACGCTGCTGCGGGGCCACACTGAGGCATGCGCAGGCCTGCCACTTGTCACGGTCAACCGGGCGCAGCTCCACCGCCGGGCAGGGGCGCGCGCGCTGCGCATGGGCGCGTATCACCCCGGCCAGCGTGCGTGCCGCCAGGCGCGAGGCCGCCGCGTTGGGATGGTAGTCGTCCGGGGCGTAGGGGTCGAAGTCGGCCCCGTCAAGCGCCGCGCCCACGTCCGCCCAGAGCGCCCCGCCCTCGCGCGCGGCGCGTTCGCCGGCCGCGCGCAGCCGCACAAGCATCTCGTCGTAGGTGAGCCAGGTGCTGCCCAGCTTGTCGCTGCCCGCGCGGTAGGCCCAGGTGCCGTATATCACCGGCACAGCGCCCACCGACCAGGCGCGCCGGCACAGCTCGGCGGCGCTCCTTACGTAGTCCTCCTCATTGCCCACGGCGTTGAAGCTCTGCTCCTGCAGTATCACGTAGTCCCACGCGCCCTGCGCCCCGCCGCCGAACGTGCGGCACATCTCGCGCCCCTCACGCGGCTGAACGCGCCCGCGCAGCGCCGCCATGCCCAGCTGGCTGAGCTCGTCCTCCTGGTCGAGGAAGCTGTGCAGGTACGCGCCGCCGCGCACCACCTCGGTGACGGACGCGTCCAGCTCGTGCGCCAGCATGTCCCCCAGGTCGTTGCAATAGGTGAAGCTGTTGCCCAGCATAAGTATATTCATGCATTCCTCCCGCGCATCGCGCATAAGCATGCGCCGTCCTTCGCGGCGCTTCATCCCCCGCGCAACAAATGCCGGAGCACGCTGCGCTCCGGCCGGACTGTCAAGGAAGTCGATTCAGGGTCAAGAGGGGCCGGGGCCGACCGAGGTGTGCCTGTGGCCGGAGGCGCCCTCATTGGCACTCCGGGCGAAGTGCGCCACGCTCTGGCATTGGCCTGCCCAGCGGCGCGACAAAGGCGGCACGGGCGCGCCACTCATACTGCCGGACTCGCATTGACAGGCGCGCATTTTGGCGAAAGCCACGACGGGCGGTATCGGACGGTGCGCCGCTCCCCCCACTCGTCTGACGGTGCCCTTTTGCACGCCAGGCGGCACGGCGGAGGCGGCACATCGCACCGCGCCTTCCACGCATTAACAGGTGCGCATTTCGACGTATGCCATGAGCGGGCCGCTCCCCCATGCCCGACTTCCGGTGCCATTATCGGCGAACCGGGCAGAGCACGCCGCGCTCCGGCATTAGCCCGCCCGGCGGCACGGCGGAAGCGGCACATCGCTCCGCGCTTTCCGCGCATTGACATGCGTATTTCTGCGGATACCATGAGCGGGCTGCTCTCCGCTCTCCTGCCATTGCCCTTATTGGCACGCCGGGCTGAGTGCGCCGCGCTCGGGCATCAGCCCGCCCAGCGGCACGGCGGAAGCGGCATGGGCGCGCCGCTCCCCCGCCCGCCTGCCAGCACCCTCATTTGCACGCCGGGCTGAGTGCGCCGCTCCGGCATCAGCCCGCCCCACCCGTCACGCCAGACGCTGTGCCACAGCGTCCAGGAACTCCTCGCTGGTGACGGCCTGTGCTTCGCCCTCGAACAGGTTCTTGAGGTCGCCGGTCATGATGCCGCCCTCGATGGTGTCCAGGGTGGCGCGCTCGAGCCGGTCGGCAAAGGCCATCAGGTCGGCCAGCCCGTCCAGCTCGCCGCGCTTGCGCAGCGCGCCCGTCCAGGCGAATATCGTCGCCACGGGGTTGGTGGAGGTCTTTTCGCCCTTGAGGTAGCGGTAGTAGTGGCGCGTCACGGTGCCGTGCGCGGCCTCGTACTCGAACTGGCCGTTGGGCGACACCAGCACCGAGGTCATCATGGCCAGAGACCCGAACGCCGTGGCCAGCATGTCGCTCATCACGTCGCCGTCGTAGTTCTTGGTGGCCCAGATGAAGCCGCCCCTGGAGCGGATGACGCGCGCCACGGCATCGTCTATCAGCGTATAGAAGTACTCTATGCCCGCCGCGTCGAACTGCGCCTTGAACTCGGCGTCGAATATGCGCTGGAACACCTCCTTGAAGTGCCCGTCGTAGGTCTTGGATATGGTGTCCTTGGTGGAGAACCACAGATCCTGCTTCTGGTCCAGCGCGAAGCGGAAGCAGGCGCGCGCGAAGCTCTCTATCGAGGAATCGAGGTTGTGCATGCCCAGCACCACGCCGCTGCCCTTGAAGTCGAACACGTCTATCGACTGGCGGGCGCCGTCCGCGCCGGTGAATACCAGCTCGCACTTGCCGGGGCCGGGTATCTTCATCTCGCGGGCGCGGTATATGTCGCCGTAGGCGTGGCGGGCTATCGTGATGGGCTTTTGCCAGGTGCGCACCACGGGCGAAACGCCCTTGACCAGTATCGGCGCGCGGAACACGGTGCCGTCCAGTATCGCGCGTATGGTGCCGTTGGGGCTGAGCCACTTCTGCTTGAGGTTGTATTCGCTCATGCGCTGCTCGTTGGGGGTGATGGTGGCGCACTTTACGCTCACGCCCAGGCGCTTGTTGGCCTCGGCCGCGTCTATCGTCACCTGGTCGTTCGTCGCGTCGCGGTTGGGCAGGCCCAGATCGTAGTACTCGGTCTTGAGGTCGACAAAGGGCAGTATCAGCTTGTCCTTTATCATCTGCCACAGCACGCGGGTCATCTCGTCGCCGTCCATCTCGACCAGGGGGGTCTTCATAGCTATTTTTTGCATATGCGCTTGCTCCTTCGCTGCAGTTTACTGCTCACATTATAGCAAATACCGCCGCCAAGTGCAAGGCGCAAGTTGCATATGCGGCATTTGCCGGGGCGTTTCCCTCTGCTTACAGCGGCAGGGCCCGCGCGCCGCGCAGGGCGCGCAATCCAAATCGTAACAAAAAAACATTTGACAATTCAAATTTTCTGTAGTATAGTATCAACCATACAAAATGCTGTGACGGAGACACGGCATTGACGCCCTGGCAAGCGCAGAGAGCCGACGGCTGGTGTAAGTCGGCGTTGCGGGCGGCAGTGTTATCCCTCCCGAGCTGGCGGGCTGAAAAGAGCGCGCATGTTTACCGGTGCATGCGGCGCAGCGAAGTAAGTTTGCCCGGCAGGCGCCGTTATATGCCGGAGACTTGTTGGAGTCTCGCTGAGCGATCCCTGCGAGGGGGTCAATATGAGTGGTACCGTGGCTTATCCAAGCCGCCTCATTGTTGAGGCGGCTTTTATTTTGGCTTCAGGGAGGAACTAATCATGTCTGACAGGATACAGATCATTGCCATGCGCCTGCGCGATCTGCGCGACATCAGCGGCATGTCCGCCGAAGAGGTGGCTGAAAAGTCCGGCGTGGACGCTCAGGTCTACCGCGAATACGAATCCGGCACGCGCGACTTCTCCTTCTCGCACCTGTTCAACATCGCCGAGACGCTGGGCGTTGACATATCCGACCTGCTCACCGGCGAGAGCCCGCGCCTGCGCGGCTATGAGCTCACCCGCAAGGGCAAGGGCCTCGAGTTCCAGCGCCGCGAGGCTTATCACTACGAGCATCTGGCCTACAACTTCCGCGACAAGAAGTCCGAGCCCTTTATAGTGACCGTGGCCTGCGACGGCGACAACCTCTACGGCAAGGAGACCCACGCGCACGAGGGTCAGGAGTTCGACTACGTGCTCGAGGGCACGCTCAAGATAGACCTGGGCGGCAACGAGGTGTTCCTCTTCCCCGGCGATTCCATTTACTACGATTCGTCGATACCGCACGCGATGTACGGCGTGGAAAAGGACTGCCGCTTCATAGCGGTCGTATTGAAGTAAAAGGAGAGAAGGCAAATGACTGCTCTGTATAAGGAATACGTTACCCGTTCCAAATTTTCCACTTACGAGGACTTCCTGCGCAACTTCCGCCTCAAGGTGCCCGAGCGCTTCAACTTTGCCTTCGACGTGGTGGACCGCATGGCCCGCGAATGCCCCAACGACCGCGCGCTGCTGTGGGTCAACCCTCAGGGCGACGTGCGCGACTTCACCTTTGCCGACATCGCCCGCGAATCCGACCGCACCGCCAACATGCTGCGCGAGCAGGGCATAGGCTTCGGCGACAAGGTCATGCTGATACTCAAGCGCCACTACGAGTTCTGGTTCTGCATACTGGCGCTGCACAAGCTGGGCGCCGTGGCGATACCCGCCACCAACCAGCTGCAGGCCAAGGACATAGTCTACCGCTGCAACAGCGCCGAGGTGAAGATGATAATCACCACCCACGACGGCGACATCTCCGACCACATAAACGAGGCGCTGCCCAAGTGCCCCTCGGTCAAGAAGCTGATAATGGTGCACGGCTGCAAGCCCGGCTACCTGGACTTTGACGAGCTGGCCGCAAAGACCTCCTGCGAGTTCACGCCCGGCCGCCTGCCCGAGAACTCCGACCCCATGCTGCTCTACTTCACCTCCGGCACCTCGGGCATGCCCAAGATGGTGCAGCACGATTACAAGTACCCCCTGGGCCACATCATCACCGCGGTGTACTGGCTGCGCGTGGAGGAGGGCGGCCTTCACCTGACCGTATCCGAGACCGGCTGGGCCAAGTCGGTATGGGGCAAGCTGTACGGCCAATGGCTGGGCGGCAGCGCGATATTCGTCTACGACTTCGACCGCTTCCACCCCACCGAGCTGCTGGACGTGATAAGCAAGTACAAGGTCACGACATTCTGCGCCCCGCCCACGATATACCGCTTCATGATACACGAGGACGTGAAGCAGTATGACCTGAGCAACCTGCACGCCTGCTCCACCGCCGGCGAGCCGCTCAACCCCGAGGTGTTCAACCGCTGGAAGGAGCTGACCGGGCTGGAGATGCGCGAATGCTTCGGCCAGACCGAGCTGGTGGCGACGCTGTGTACCTTCCCCTGGATGAAGATATGCCCCGGCTCGATGGGCAAGCCCGCGCCCATATTCGACGTGGACCTCATCGACGAGAACGACGAGAGCTGCGCGCCCGGCAAGGTCGGCGAGATAGTGCTGCGCACCGGCGAGACCAACCCGCCCGGAATGTTCATGGGCTACTACAAGGACGACGAGATGACCAATTCGGTCTGGCACGACGGCATCTACCACACCGGCGACCTGGCCTGGCGCGACGAGTGGGGCTACTACTGGTACGTGGGCCGCGCCGACGACGTCATCAAGTCCTCGGGCTACCGCATAGGGCCGTTCGAGGTGGAGAGCGCGCTGATGGAGCACCCCGCCGTGCTGGAGTGCGCTATAACCGCCGTGCCCGATCCGGTGCGCGGCCAGGTGGTCAAGGCCACGATAGTGCTCACCCGCGACTACCGTGACAAGGCCGGCGACGAGCTGGTGAAGGAACTCCAGAACCACGTAAAGCGCGTGACCGCGCCCTACAAGTACCCCCGCATAATCGAGTTCGTCGACACCCTGCCCAAGACC
>JBJEUC010000049.1:0-5844 GCA_051883635.1 Candidatus Fimadaptatus sp. | reverse complement strand
TGGACATGGACGCGCTCGCCGGGGAAGCCGCGCGTCTGGGCTGCAGTGACCGGGCGCAGCTGTCCGCGCTCCTGCTCACGCGGCTGGGCGAGTCGGGCAGCGGGGCGGTCTACTCATTCGACGCAGCCGGCATGGCGCCCGGCCGTATGTACGTGGAGTTTCTGCGCAACGCCGGGCGACGTCAGCCAGCGCGGGCCGCTTTCGGGCGCGAACTCGCCCAGGGAGCGCGTGCGCTTCATGTGGCGCGGCAAGAGCTATTCCTATAACGCCAATGTGCAGGGCGATTGGTTCGACGACGGGCTCATAGATTACGTGAACAGCGTGCTCCAGAAGGCGGGCGTGAGGAAGCAGTTCTTCGGCCTGTTCGACGGCGCGCAGGGTATCATTCTAATGTACAACACGCAGGAATGGCTGGAAGGGCTGATAGGCGCGATACAGGGCGCATGACGGCCCGCCCCCCAATACAAGCCCAGGTTCCGACCGTGAACACGGTCGGAACCTGGGCTTGTGCGTTCTGCCCCCGCGTCAGAGCGGCGATAACCGCCCAAACCCGCAACGCAACGGCCAGCCCCAGCCGCCTCCCAAACAACGGCGCTGATCCGCCGCAAAGCGCCAATCGACCCCGCGACTGCCGCGCAGCGGCCAGCCCCCGCCGCCACCGCCCCCTAGCGGAGCGGCGGCGTTTCAAGGGGTAATAGGAGAATCCAAGGAGGATTTAGGGGGAAATCGCAATCCCCCTAATCCTCCTTGGCCGCCGGAGGCAGCCACGCGGTAGCGAACTCAAGTAACAGCGGCGCAAGAACGCCGCCGCACAAGCCGCAAAGCAACGCCAGAACGCAACGCATCGCACATACCCCAAGCCCCGCGCCAGCGCTTCACCAAAAAAGCCTCGCCGCAGGAAGCCCAAAGCCTCCTGCGGCGCTTAATATCACTCAACAAACTCTATCTCCCCCGGAGCCATGCGGCTTACACGCGCCAGGGAGTGCAGGTCGTAGCCCAGCTTTATGATGCGGTCGTGGCCGGGCTGGAACGCCTTTTCGATAACGGCGCCTATGCCCACGACTTTGGCCCCGGCCTTCTCTATAAGACTGCAGGCGCCCAGCGCTGCCTCGCCAAAGGCCAGGAAGTCGTCTATCACTATCACGCGGTCATCGGCGGAGATGTACCGGCGGGAGGCGGTGAGCTGATAGCGCGACTGCTTGGTGAACGACATCACCTCGCACTGCAAAAGGTCCTCGTCCAGTATGCGCGAGGTGCGCTTTTTCATTATCAGCAGGGGCGTGCCCAGGTATTCGGCGGCATACGTGGCCGGAGCGATGCCGGACGACTCGATGGTGGCCACGAGCGTCGCGCCCGAGCCTGCGAATATGCGCGCAAATTCTTCGCCGATCTGGCGCATCAGCACGGGATCGACGCGGTGATTCAAAAAGCTGTCAACCTTCAGTACCTCTTCGTTGAGCACGCGGCCTTCGGCCTTGATGCGCTCCTTCAGCAGTTCCATAAGCAACCTCCCCGACGCGGCGCGCCGTGCGTAATATGTGATTCGGATTATACACGCACAGTGTTAAAACTAATGGCGAATTTGGGGCTTTTATGCGCGGAGCAGTGCATATGCCCAAAGACATGACGCGCCAGGGCGCACTCCTCCGGCCTCATCCCCGCAGTCCCGCCCCTTAAGGCAGAAAAAGCGCCGCAGGAGCATGTCCCGCGGCGATGTGCATCTCTCAGTCCTGCGTCCCCGCCTGACCGTTCACGGTTTCGGCGTATTCCCAGGGCGTGAGCAGGGTATAGGTGATGCCTGTGGCGGTATTGGCCGCCAGCAGCTTGAACGAGCTGCGCGAGGAAGCGTCCTGCACCAGCACGCATATGCTGTCGCCCAGCCAGCCGTAGGGGTTGGCCATGCCGCCCGAGCTTATCTGGCTCAGCACGGGCACGTTGGCGTAGGAGCCGTCGCTCAGGAACAGCGCGTAGCCGTCGGTGGAGGCGTCGTAGACCGGGCAGGCTCCGCTGCGGCCTATCAGCATGGTGCTGTGTATGGTGTCGGGATAGCTGACCACCGTGCCGGACTCCGTGAGGTAGGCGCAGCTCATGTCCTTGTCCGCGCCGTCAAACAGCACGCAGGTATTGCCCGTGCCCGCATAGCGCCATTCGTCGCTCGCCATCAGCTCGCTCAGCGCGGCGGGGAGCTCGGGGGGATTGAGCCACTCCGATTCGTCCGCCACGGGAGCGATGACCTCGCCCTCCATCACGAACGCGCGCCCGTCGAGCGTGTACACGCGTATCTCTCCGCCCGTTATGCAGGCGAAGGACTGCGAGTCGCGCGCCCAGACTATCCGCTCCGGCGCGCCGCCCAGCTGCGCAGTCAGGCGCTCGTCCTCAGCACTCACCAGGTATACCTCGCCGCCGGAGGCCGCTACCACCGCGCAGGAGCCGTCCGGCGCGACTGCGGTCATGGGATTGCCCTCGTCCTCGGTGAGGAAGTCGTTCAGGTCGCGGTACCACATCAGCTCCATCAGGTTGCTCTCGGGCTCGATGTTCCATACGGTCAGCTCGGGCGTGGCCAGCAGCACCAGCACCGAATCGCCCGCGCACTGCATCTGCCAGCCCTCCTGCAGCGGAGTCTCGTCCTTTATGCGCTCATACAGCGCCTGGGCCTGCTCGCTCAGCTGATACAGCGGCTCGGCCACAGGCTCGGCCGTGGGCTCGGGCGTCGTTTCGGCCGCGGGTTCAGCCGTAGGTTCAGGCGTCGTTTCGGCCGCGGGCTCGGCCGTGGGCTCAGCTGGCGCGGCCTCCCCGCCCTGAGCTGAGGCGCTCTCCTCGTCCACCAGCGCGCCCTGGTCGGCGGCGCGCACATCGCCGCTGCTGCTTACGCCGCTCACGCTGCCGATCAAACCGGTCGCCAGCGCCGGAGCGCCGCTCGCCATCAGTGCCAGTGCCGCCAGCAGCGCCACTATTCGTCCCTGCTTCACAGCGTTACCTCCATTCTCACACACTTGCCTATAAACGCAACGTCGTGGTTGCCCACCGTCTGGGACTTGAACTCGCGGTCGAAGCTCTGCAGCATCACGCGGTTGCCCTCCAGCCGCTTTATCTTGCGCGCCACGCGCACGCCGTTTTGCTCTATCACCATTATGGCGTCGTCCACGGGCGTGGCCTGGGGTATGGTGAGCAGCAGATCGCCCGCCTGCAGGCGGAACCCGCGCATCGAATCGTCCGGGCAGCGGTAGTAGAACACCTTGTCGGGCTGACCGCCCTCTATCTTGCCGCCGATGACCGGCAGCATGCGGTGCTCTATCACTATGCCGCTCTCGTCCATTATCGGCACCCGCTTCATCACTCCGCCCAGCGCGTCCAGCCAGGCGTCCGAGGGGGCCTTGTCCTCCTCCTTTTGCGGCTTGCCGGGCACAATGGGCTTCACCGGCTCGTACTTGTAGGGCTTGGGCGGGCGGGCGGGCGCCGCCATCGCGGCCGTCGCCGCGTCCAGCTCCATGCCGAACGCGCTGGTGGATTCCATGTCGCTTATGCCCAGCACCTTGGATATCGTGCGCGCCTGCACGTCGGAGAGTATCCGCGTGCCGGCCTCCACGTCCAGTATCACGCTTTCGGCCAGGCCGCACTTTTTGCCCAGCTGCTTGGGGGTCATCTTCTTTTCCAGTCTTGCCTTTTTTATGTTATCGCCCAGACGACTCATGCTCAAATTCCTCCCGAACTCTCAATATGGTTTATTATAATACATCCCCTCCGATATGGCAAGCGCCTAAACTGCGGCGGCGCGCGCCGGCCCGGCGCGTGCGATTAATGCGCGGCTTAATGCACGCAGTCCAATCAGATGTGCAATGCGCTATCTGTTTTTCACAAACTTTGCCTTTGCAAAATGTTTTTTGCACACAGGCATTGATTTTCCGGGTTATTTGCGTTATACTGTTTCCTGCATCGACCAAGAAAGGAAGAAAGGAGGCTGCCAGATATGTCCAATCGTAACAACATGAGCGTGAATAGCGTTGCCGTGCGTTCTCTCACTGCCGAGCTGGGCTCCGTGTTTGCGGTGAGCGCTATATTTGCGCGCAAGGATTCTGTCCATTTCTGTGCATGTGTCTCCGCCGCCGAATTGCGAAGATAGGCGTAAGCTGCGCTTTCGGCCGCTGAGCACATCGCTCGGCGGCCTTTTTGTGTTGCCGCATTGCGCGGCGCGCAACTGGGCCGCGGGCACGACCGCCCGTTAATGACGGGCATGGGGGTAATATGCATTCCAGACGACTTAAACTCTGCATAGAATTCATGCAAGGCACGCGCCTCAAGTACATCGGCGCAATACTTACCGTAATTGTGGCCGTGGCCGTTGCCTTCATCAGTCCGCTGCTGCTGAGCGAGGTGATAGACTCGGTCATAGGCAGCACGCGCCCGCTCGATCTGCCCGGCCCGATTCAGGGCTGGCTGGACGCGCGGGGCGGCCGCGACTTCCTGGTAAACAACATGTGGATACTGGCGCTGGTGCTGATAGGGATAAACGTGCTCAATGGCATTGTGATGTTCCTGCGCGGCAAGTGGACGGCCCAGGCCAGCGAGTCCATCGCCGAAAAGATGCGCAACCGCCTCTACCGCCATCTGCAGACCCTGCCCTACGACTACCACGTAAAGGCGGCTACCGGCGACCTGATACAGCGCTGCACCTCGGACGTGGAAACGGTGCGCCGCTTCCTCTCGGGCCAGGTGGTCGAGATATTCCGCGCGGTGTTCATGCTGGTGATAGCGCTGGTTATAATGCTGCGCATGAACGTAAAGATGACGCTGGTGTCCATGATGCTGGTGCCGCTGCTGTTCGGCTACGGCATGGTGTTCTTCAAGCTCACGATGAAGCGCTTCCGCGAGACCGACGAGGCCGAGGGCCGCATGAGCGCGGTGCTGCAGGAGAACCTGACCGGCGTGCGCGTGGTGCGCGCGTTCGGCCGCGAGAGCTTCGAGGTGGACAAGTTCAACCGCGTGAACGACCGCTTCCGCGACCTGGCCGCGCGCCAGGCCAACCTGCTGGCCTACTACTGGTCGATAAGCGACCTGCTCACCATGGCGCAGAACGCGATATCGCTGCTCTACGGCGTGGTGCTGGCCGCCCGCGGCGAGATAACAGTGGGAGACCTGCTGGTGTTTACCAGCTACGTGGGCCAGCTGCTCTGGCCCGTGCGCCAGCTGGGCCGCATACTCTCCGACATGGGCAAGTCCTTCGTGGCGCTGGACCGCATAGACGAGATACTCTGCCAAAAGAGCGAGCAGAACGCCGCCGCCATGCTACGTCCGCCCATTGACCGCGACATAGTGTTCGACCACGTGACCTTCGCCTACGACCGCGACCGGCCCGTGCTGCGCGACGTGAGCTTCACCGTGCCCAAGGGCGCGACCGTGGCCATACTGGGCGCGACCGGCTCGGGCAAGTCCTCGCTCATGCACCTGATGCAGCGGCTCTACGACTGCACCGGCGGCCGCATAACGATAGGCGGCGTGGACATAAAGGACATAGACAAGGCCTACCTGCGCTCTCGCGTGGGCCTGATACTGCAGGAGCCCTTCCTCTATTCGCGCACGATAGAGAGCAATCTGGGCATAGCCAAGCCCGGCATAACGCCCGAGGAGGTGCGCGAGGCCGCGCGCACGGCCTGCGCCGACGGCTTCATAAGCGAATTTGAAAACGGCTACGAAACGCTGGTGGGCGAGCGCGGAGTAACACTCTCGGGCGGCCAGAAGCAGCGCGTGGCGATAGCGCGCACGCTGTGCAAGGAAAACGACGTGCTGATATTCGACGACTCGCTCAGCGCTGTGTACACCGAGACCGATGCCGCCATACGCGCATCG
>JBJEUC010000048.1:0-5846 GCA_051883635.1 Candidatus Fimadaptatus sp. | reverse complement strand
GGCGGCGGTGCGCTATGAGCGCTCTCCCGTGCGGAGTTGCGCGCGTCGGCGTGCGTCCCCCGCGCATGTCATACCTGCCCCCAGCCCGGCATATGTATGCGGAAGGAGGGATGGCCATTGGCGAACATTGTGGACTACGTGCGCGGGGCGGCGGGCGCGGCGCTGCGCCTGAACGGCATGAACGATGCGGACGCGCTGGCCCTGGCGTTGCTGGCCGGGCTGGACTGGGGCGACAGGGCCGACGGGCGCACGCTGCACGACGCGGCGCGAGATATGCCCGCGACGGACTGGCCGGAGCTGGGCCGCCTTGCGCGCGCGATGGCCGACTCGGAGCGCTTCGGCGGGCTGAGACTGTATGCGTTTGAGCGCGCGGACATGCTGGAGCCCGCGCTGCAGTTTGCCGCCGTGACGATATGGGACGGGCACGATGCGTATCTGGTGTATCGCGGCACCGACGGCAGTCTGGCGGGCTGGTTTGAGGACATACAGCTCGCCTATGCCGAGCCCGTGCCCGCGCAGACCCGGGCGCACGGGTACATGCTGAACGCGGCGCGGCGCTTTCCGGGCGGGTTGTACCTGGGCGGCCATTCCAAGGGCGGCGCGCTGGCGCTCTACGCGGGCGTGAGCGCCGGGCCGGCGCAGCCGCGCGTGCGGCGCGTCTATTCGTTCGATGGGCCGGGCATGTCGCGCGCGGCCTTTGAGTCGCAGGAGTATGCGGGCCTGCGCGGGCGGCTGCTCAATGTGGTGCCCGTGAGGTCGGTGGTGGGCATGCTGCTGTGGCAGGACGGCGAAACGCGCGTGGTGCGCTCGGATGAGCGGGGCGTGAGGCAGCACGATCCCTTCAGCTGGCTCACGGACGCGCGCGGCCTTCAGTATGCGGCGGAGCTGTCCCCGGCCAGCCGACGGCTGCGCGAGGTGGCGCGGGCGCTGCTGGCGGCGCTGCCGCGCGAGAACCTGGAGCGCCTGGGGCAGGCGCTTTACGAGCTGGTGCTGAGCACGGGCGCGCGCACGCTGGCCGAGCTGAGCGACTATCTGGCCGGGCACCCGGAGATGCTCTCGCAGGCCCCGGGGGCTGTGGACGGACGCGCGCTGTACATGCTCATATACATGGTGGCGGCGGCGGGGCTGGACGCGGACACCGCTCCCGGCGCCGGGCCTGCGCCGGGGCAGGAGCGCGCCGGGCTGAGCGGGGCGGGGTAGAGCGGCGGAGCGGAGGCAGCGGCGCACCGCGCGGAGCTGGCCGGAATGCTCATGCAGAGCCCGATATCGCCATCCACGCCGAACAAGGCAGAACTTTCATCGGAGCCGGCCGCCACCCCATTCAGCTCACCTCCGCTCAAGGGCAAAACATAAGCCCGAACGGCACTGTGCTGTTCGGGCTGAGCTGTACATGCTCATATACATGGTGGCGGCGGCGGGGCTGGACGCGGACACCGCTCCCGGCGCCGGGCCTGCGCCGGGGCAGGAGCGCGCCGGGCTGAGCGGGGCGGGGTAGAGCGGCGGAGCGGAGGCAGCGGCGCACCGCGCGGAGCTGGCCGGAATGCTCATGCAGAGCCCGATATCGCCATCCACGCCGAACAAGGCAGAACTTTCATCGGAGCCGGCCGCCACCCCATTCAGCTCACCTCCGCTCAAGGGCAAAACATAAGCCCGAACGGCACTGTGCCGTTCGGGCTGAGCATTGCTTCCCGCCGATGCGGGAACAGGGCGTATCCCCACGCCCCTGTCAGGGGGCGCGCTTCTCTTCGGAATGGCTTCCGCGCGGCTATTACGCCGCCAGGAAGCTGCGCATGTCGGACTCCAACCCGTCTACATAGTCGCTCACTACCAGGTCGAGCGGTTTGCTCAGGTCCAGAGAGAGTATGCCGAGTATCGACTTGGCGTCTACCACGTAGCGGCCCAGCATCAGCTCCATGTCCTGCTTGTAGCGGGAGGCTATCTCGACGAACCTGCGGATATCCTCCGAGTCATTCAGCTTTACGCGCATCTTCATGTTGTTTCCTCCCTTTCATTGGCCCTTGGCCATTTTCTCCGGTCGGGCTCTTCGCTCCCGACGTCTGCAATTATAAACCCTACGTGTTGCATAGGGATAGCGAATCTGTAATCATATGGGAAGAAAATGGGAGCGATTCGCGGGCGCAAGGGTTACGGCAGGGTAAACCGTCACGCGATATTAAGAAAACTGCGCCCGCATGGCCGCAGACGGGCTGCTGTGTTAACACTTATCAAAACATACAAAATGCGCGCCCTGCGACGCGCCCGTCTGCGCATAAAAAAGCGCCCGCGCGGGGCTGAATGCCTGCGCGGGCGGAAGCTCAATCGCTGGTTGGCTTGGCGGAGCGGAACACTGTGCCGCTGTGCAGCTCAATGCCCTTGAGCTCGAACAGCTCCTCCACGGTGCAGAGCTGATACCCCTGCTCGACCAGCCTGGGCAGCACCATGCGCACCGCCTCGGCGGTGGAGGAGTACAGATCGTGCATCAGCACAATGTCGCCGTCCTCCACGTTGCTCATTATCTCGTTATATACGCTGTTGGCGTCGCGGCTCTCCCAGTCGCGGGTGTCCAGCGACCAGTTTATGAGCGGCTGCTCCACGGTCTCCTTCACGGTGCTGTTTACCGAGCCGTAGGGCGGGCGCACTATCGTGGAGTACTCGCCCACGTACTGGTATATCAGGTCGTTGGTGGAGTTTATCTCGCTCAGTATCTTGGAGGAGGACAGCTTGGTCAGGTTGGCGTGGTCGTAGGTGTGCATGCCTATCTGGCATCCGGCGTCGTACTCCATCTGCAGCGTTTCGGAGTAATTGTCCAGCCGCTCGCCCACCACGAAGAAGGTGGCGCGGCCGTCCACCTCGGCGAGCGCGGCGAGTATCTCGCGCGTATATTTGCTGGGCCCGTCGTCAAAGGTCAGGGCTATGGCCTTCTTGTTCGGGTCCAGCACGCGCCCGGGCACCTCGGTGGGCGCTTCGGTGGGCGCGAAGGTGGGCAGGGCCGTGAACTCGGGCAGGGCGGTGGCCTCGGGCGTGGCGAACACGTCGTCAAACGGCACCTCGGGCGAGGGCACCGCGCCCAGCATATCGCTTACCGAGCCGGCCGAAGTCACGCCGCTGAACAGGCCGTTCATAGCCGCAAAGGGTATCATTACGGCCACGACGGCGAGCAGCATTACCATCACGGCGTTGCGGCCCGAATGGCTGCGCCTGCGCCCAGAGGAGCGGCTTCGGCCCGCAGGGCGGGGCCGCTCCGGGCGGTAAGTGCTGCGCGGGGCCGCGTCGTAGCCCTCATCGTAGCCCTCGCTGCGGCTCCGGTAGCTGCTCCCGGAGCCGCTCCGGTACGCGCTCTGGCGCGGATAGGTGCTCTCGTAGCGGCGGCGGGCTCCCCCGTCGCGGGAGCTGTTGTATTCGGACGCGCGGTGCCGCGCGTCGCGGGGCCGGTAGTATTCGCCCTCGCGCTCGGGCTCTTTGGGATTGCGCCTCGGCAGGCGCTCGGGCTCATCGTCATAGTTATCGTCGTAATTCATGAACAAACACTCCTGCAAGCAAAAGTTGAATGCCTATCTGCGTCTGTTAGACATTTTTTTCGCGCGGTTTGTTCCATATAACCGCGCTGATTTGCGGGGCAATATTTGGTGTAATGCGGCCCGCTTTCGCCGCCGGAGCGCTCAATGCGGCGTTGATTTACGCGTAAGGATGTGATATTATAATGTCTGCATGCGCGCGACGCGCGCGTGCCCGATACGACGAAAAAGGAGAATCACATACATGTACAAGAAGCACAAGGCGGCGCTGATAGGCTCGGGCGATATCAGCCACATCTACCTTGAGAATATGGTCCGGCGCTTTAACGTGCTGGACCTGGTGGGCTGCTCCGACATCATCCCCGAGCGCAGCCGTTCGCGCGCCGAGGAATTTGGCATTCAGCAGCTCACCAACGAGCAGATACTTTCCGACCCCTCGATAGACATAGTGATAAACACCACCTACCCCACGGCGCACTACGAGGTGAGCCGCGCGGCGCTGGAGGCCGGCAAGCATGTGTTCAGCGAAAAGATGATTGCCGTTGAGCTGGACGAGGGCCGGGAGCTGATGCAGCTGGCGGCCAGCCGGGGCCTGTGGCTGTGCGTGGCGCCCGATACCTTCCTGGGCGCGGGCCTGCAGACCGTGCGCAAGCTGATAGACGCGGGCATGATAGGCGAGGTGCTGCAGGTAAACGCCATGGTGATACGCGGCTACCTGCCCACAATGGAGTCGGCCGACTACGCGGCCAAGCCCATGTTCTTCAAGCCCGGCGGCGGAATACCCTTTGACATGGGCGGCTATTACCTCAACGCCATGATGTCCATATTGGGCGGCCTCAAGCGCGTGAGCGGCTTTGTGCGCACCCGCGAGCCCCTGCGCCCCTACACCAACGCGCGCAATCCCGAGTTCATGAACAGCATGGAGTACGAGACCATCAACCACCTGAGCGCGGCGCTGGAGTTTGAAAGCGGCGTGTACGGCACGCTGGTATGCGCGTCGGACGCCTATGCCGAGCGCCCGCGGCTGGAGTTCTTCGGCACGGAGGGCTCCATAGTGTACGAGGACCCCAACTCCTACGGCGCGCGCGTGCTCCTCTCGCGCAAGGGCCAGAGCTACGAGTACGTCGAGATGCCCTTCACGCACGGCTTCAGCACCAATTCGCGCGGCATAGGCCCGGCCGAGCTGGCCTGGAGCCTCAACGCCGGCCGCAAGCCCCGCACCGAGGCGCAGCTGGGCTTCCACTCCTTCGAGGCCATACACGGCATATGGCAGAGCAGCCGCGGCGGCAGGGTCTATGAGATGACCAGCCGCTGCGAGCGCCCGGCGCCGCTGCCCAGCGGCTACGTGCTGCCGCAGGAGGAGGAGGCCGCGCTGGCCCTGTGAGCATGACTGGACGGATACGCGCGGCCATATGCGACTTTGACGGCACGCTGGCCGATTCCATGTACGTGTGGGACGAGGCGCCCCGCGCGCTGATACGCAGCCACGGCGGCACGCCGCCCGCCGACCTCGCGCAGGCGATAGCGCCCCTGACGATAGACGAGGCGCTCAGCTGGATGCGCGACCGGTTCATGCCCGGCGCGGACACCTGCGCGCTCAAGCGCGAGCTGTACGCCGTGATACGCCGCGAGTACGAGCAGGTGGTGCAGCCCAAGCCGGGCGCGCCCGAGGCCATACGGCGCCTGCGCGCGCAGGGCATGCGGCTGTGCGTGCTTTCGGCGACGGACTCCTCCATGATAAGCGCGGCGCTCAGGCGCTTCGGCATACTGGACGAGTTCGAGTTCGTGGCGTTCTCCGACGACTGGGGCGGCAAGACCCGGCCCGAATGCTTCATTTCGGCGGCGCTCCGTCTGGGCGCGCGGCCTGAGGAGACTGTGGTGTTCGAGGACGCGCTGCACGCGGCCCGCACCGCGCGCGGGGCTGGCTTCCGTGTGGCAGGCGTGTATGACGCCAGCAGCGCCGCCGACTGGCCCGAGCTCGAGCGCCTGGCCGACTGGAGCGGGCAGCTGATAGGCGACTGGCCCGGCCCGGCAGAGATGCAAGCCAGGTGATTCTGAGGTAGCGGGGGAGCAAGCTCCCCCGCCACTGCGTTTCGCCCAAGTGACTACGTCGCTTGGGCGAATCTTGCACTCTCACTTATCGGGCGGCAGGCCTCCCTCCCGGCCGTTCGCTCCCGCAAGGAAGCGGGGGGCAAGCACCCCTCCGAAGAAATTGCCGCGAACCCGGCGTACACACCGCCGGGTTCGAATGAAGCGCGAGAGGGCCTGCGATTCCGAGGTGGCGGGGGAGCAAGCTCCCCCGCCACTACGTTTCGCTCAAACGACTGCGTC
>JBJEUC010000047.1:0-5855 GCA_051883635.1 Candidatus Fimadaptatus sp. | reverse complement strand
AGTTGGCCGAAGCGTCGGCGAATATGCGCAGGTTGTCCACCAGCTGGTCCATGTTGGACATGCCGGAGAGTATCACCTTGACCGCGGGCTGGTCGTATATCCAGCGGAAGCACCAGTCGATGTGCGTGCGCTTCTCGGCGAGGCGGTCATAGGCCTCGGCGACGTTCGCGGGCGGGTTCTTGGCCAGCATGCCGCCGCGCAGGGGCTCCATAACGACTATGCCAATGCCCTTGCTGCCGGCATAGCGCACGCCCTCCAGCGTGGCCTGGTTGAACTCGTCGAGCAGGTTCATCTGCACCTGGGCCAGCTTCCAGTCGTAATCGTCGACCATCTCGCGGAAGGCCTCGGCGTTGTCATGGAACGAGAAGCCCGGGTAGCGTATCTTGCCCTCTTTGACCATGTCGTCCAGGAAGCGCTTGTAGTCCAGCTTCTGCATCTCGTGGAAGCGCTCCAGGCCCAGCGCGTGCAGCAGGTAGAAGTCGACGTGGTCCGTCTGCAGGCGGCTCAGCTGCTCGTCCAGCAGGCGCTCCATGTCGTCGTAGGTATTGACCAGCCATACCGGCAGCTTGGTCGTGAGCGTCACCTTTTCGCGATAGCCATCCTTGAGTGCCTTGCCTACCAGCACCTCGCTCATGCCGCCGTGATAGCCGTAGGCGGTGTCGACATAGTTGACGCCGTGGTCGATGGCGTAGCGTATGAGCGCTATCGCCTCGGGCTCGTTGATGGAACCATCCTCGTTGGTGGGCAGGCGCATGCAGCCCATGCCCAGCAGGGAAGCGCTTATGTCGGTACCCGGAAAGCTGCGGTATTCCATATTATTTCCTCCTAAACGGGCGCGGCGCGCCCTGAATGTATCGAATGTTTTTGATGTGTCGTCCACTATATGGCGGCATACGCACCGCAGGGAAGCGCAGGACGCGCCCTGCGGCACTCGCCGCCATGAGAGTTACTTTATGTCGTTTGCCGAGTCCATGGACTGCCCGGTAACGGGCTGCACCGTCTGCCCCTGATAGAGAGGCAGCGATATGAGGAACTCGGTGCCCTCGCCCAGCTTGGAATGCACCTCGACGTGGCCGTTCATCGACAGGACTATGTGCTTGACTATGGCCAGGCCCAGGCCGGTACCGCCCATGGAGCGGGAGCGGCCCTTGTCCACGCGATAGAAGCGCTCGAACAGCCGGGGTATGTTCTCTTCGGCGATGCCTATGCCGGTATCGCTGCAGGAGAAGTACGCCGTCGTTTCGTCCCTGTACACGGCCACCGTCACGCTGCCGCCGTCGAGCGTATATTTGATGGCGTTGTCTATGAGGTTTATCAGCATCTGCTTTACGCGATCCGGATTGCCCCATATGAGCGTCTGCGGCGCGTTCTCGGTGCAGGTCACGGTGATGTGCTTCTGCTCGGCGTGCATGCGCAGCAGCTCGCATATCTCGCAGGCCATAGCATTGAGCGGCAGCGCCTGCATCTCCACCTTGTCGTCGCCCGATTCGAGCTTGCTTATGGACAGTATGTCGTTTATCAGGCGCGTGAGGCGGTCGGCCTCCAGCATGATTATGTTGAGGAACTTCTGCGCCATCTCCGGCTTATTGATAGCGCCGGCCTGCAGAGTCTCGACAAAGCCCTTGATGCTGGTGAGCGGGGTCTTGAGCTCATGGGAGACGTTGGCCGCGAAGTCGGTGCGCACCTGCTCCAAGCGCTTGAGCTCGGTCACGTCCTCGACCAGAGCCAGCGCGCCCACGGTGTTGCCGTCATCGCGCAGCGCGGTCACGTACAGGCGCAGCGGCCTGCGCGCGCGGCCCACGGCCGTCCGCGCCACAACGTCGCAGGTATATACGCCCTCCTGCCCCATCGCGTCGGTAAACACGCTGTTGAGCTTGACGTCGTGCGAGGCTTCGCTTATGGACATGCCCTCGGCGGAGCCCGATATGCCCAGCAGCTGCTTGGCGGCGGGGTTGATAAGCACTATGTGCAGATCGCTGTCCACCGCCAGTATGCCGTTCTGCATGGTGTTGGTCACCATGTTCATGGCGTGGTTGCGGCGCCTGACGCTCCGCCACTTGCGGTCTATCTGTTCGGCCATCTCGTTGAATCCCTTTATCAGCCCGTCGGGATCCGAGTGCCGCTCGTCCAGCCGCACGGAGAAATCGCCGCTGGCCAGCTGCTTAAAGCCGCCGGAAAGCTGACCGGCCGTCCGGCCCAGCATGCGGGCCATGACCACTATCAGCACCAGCGCAAACAGCGGCACTATCGCCAGCCACATGCACACTATGCGTATACGAGAATCCACTTCCTTATAGACCGCGTTCATCGACCTCAGCACGCGCAGCACCAGCGTGTCGCTGAACGGCACAGCCACGTACATCATGTCGTTGGTGCCCTCGCTGCTGAGCCGATAGGCGCTCTTGCCGGTAAAAGCCTCGCCTATCTCGGGGTTTTCGGCGGTATCGAGCGTTATCATGCCGCTGAGCGTGCGCGTATCGGACACCACAGTGCCGTCGGCCTGTATCAGCTGAATGCGCAGCGAGCCGTTCGTGGCCACCGTGCGCAGCGACTCGCGCGCGGCGTCGTCGCTGTTGCCGGCCAGTATCGTGCTGAGCGCCAGCGCCTCGCTCTCCAGCTGGCTGTGCGCGGCGTCGATGGCGCCCTGCCTGAGCATGGACGCCGAGGCCAGGCCGGCGCAGAGGCACGCGATGAGCGATATTATAAGGATGTAGATCGCCAGGCGCGATCTCACACCTTGGCCTCGGGCTTGTCGTTGAGCTTATAGCCTACGCCGCGGATGGTCTCGATGTAATGAGCATCGTCGCCCAGCTTCTGGCGGATATGGCGGATATGCACGTCAACCGTGCGGGTCTCGCCGTAGAATTCATAGCCCCAGATGCGATCCAGCAGGAAATCGCGGGTGAGCACCTTGCCGCGGGAGATGACCAGGAGCTTGAGCAGCTCGAACTCCTTGAGCGTGAGCGAGAGCTTTTCGCCGTTGCGGAAGGCCTCGTAGTTGCTGGTGTCGATGACCAGCGGGCCCACGCGCAGTATGCCCTCCTCGTCGTTCTGCGCCTGAGCGCGGCGCAGCAGCGCCTTTACGCGCGCTATCAGCTCGCGCACGCTGAAGGGCTTGGTGATGTAGTCGTCGGCGCCCAGCTCAAGGCCCAGCACCTTGTCCACCTCGTCGCCCTTGGCGGTGAGCATGATTATCGGAATGTCCGCGGTGGAGGTGTTGCCCTTGAGGCGGCGGCATACCTCCATGCCGTCAATGCCGGGCAGCATCAGGTCAAGCAGCACCAGCGCCGGGCGCTCGCGCGTGCATACGGTCAGCGCGTCCTCGCCGTTGGCGGCGGTCATCACGCGATAACCCTCATTCTCCAGATTGAAGGAAAGCAGTTCGAGTATGTGAGCTTCGTCATCCACGGCCAATATCAGTTCGTGTGCCATTTCAATCCCTCGCTTTTCAGTTTATTGTGGTAGTAACGCTCGGCCTGGACGGGCGCGGGAGCGCCTGCCAAACGCAGGCCGGCAGCTTAACAGCCGTCATCAGCGAACTATCCGGCGAAGATCGATTCGGTGTCTGAACCTGCGCATCAAGGCTGCGCGCAGGGGGTTGCTGAGCGGCTACCCAAAGCCTATAATGGCCTACCCTTCTTAACATTATAAATCATTCAGGGCCTGTTGTAAAGGTCTTTTTCCAAAACCGTGGTACATGCGGCTGCAAAATTTGCCATTTTCGCGGCGCAGGCGGGTCTTTTTGCGCACGAAAGCCCTGCCGCGCTTGGCTATGCCGGGGGTCGCGCCCAATCCAAAAAGCGCGGGAACGACTTTACGTTCCCGCGGTCGCGCCCAGGCTCTCCGGAGCGACATCCACCAGTATCACGTCCATGCCTATCGCCTTTATGCAGCTCCACTTTATCGGGCAGCCCTGCCGCACGCCCTTCATCATATCGGCAAAGCAGCGCGGCCCCGGCACCACTATCGAATCGACGCAGGCTGCGTCCTGCTCGAACACCACGTCTATCACATGGCCCAGCCGCGCGCCGTCGCTGATGTTTATCACTTCTTTTGCCCTGAGCTCGGAAAACGTCATGCGCACCACCCAGAGCCAGTATATGCGGGCAGGCCGCGCATGTTGCGCGCTGTACGCGGCGCGGCATTTCACGGCGGCGTGGGGCCGCTCCCCCGCGCTATACGTAGCGCCGCATCTCCTTGAGCGCCGCCTTTTCCAGCCGTGACACCTGGGCCTGGGATATGCCTATCTCCTGCGCGACCTCCATCTGCGTCTTGCCGGCGAAGAAGCGCTTCATCACTATGCCGCGCTCGCGCTCGCTCAGCCGGTCGATGGCGCTTTTGAGCGCGAGGTGCGTGACCCAGCCCTCGGTGGACACCGCGCCGTCCTGCACCTGGTCTATCACGCAGATGGCATCGCCGCCGTCCTGATACACCGGCTCGTAGAGCGATACCGGCTCGTAGGTGGACTCCATGGCCAGGCACACCGTCTCCTCGTCGACGCCTATCTCGGCGGCTATCTCCTCCACGGACGGCTCGCGGCCCAGGCGCGATTGCAGCTCGCCCTGGGCCTGCAGCGCCCGGTAGGCGGTATCGCGCAGCGAGCGCGACACGCGGATGGGATTGTTGTCGCGCAGATAGCGGCGTATCTCGCCGATTATCATGGGCACGGCATAGGTGGAGAACCGCACGTCCTTTTCGGTATCGAAGTTGTCTATGGCCTTGATGAGCCCTATGCACCCCACCTGGAACAGGTCGTCCGCGTTGGGCACGCCCTTGCCCCGCCCCGCGCTGCCGCGCGTAAAGCGCGATATCACGCTGAGCACCAGGCGCAGGTTGCCCGATATGAATTCGTCGCGCGCCGCCTTGTCGCCCGCATGTACGCGCGGGAACAGCTCGCGCATGCGCTCGTTCTTCAGTACGGGCAGCGAGGAGGTGTCCACGCCGCATATCTCGACCTTGTAGCCCGCCATATACTTACCCCCGGCCTTCGATTTCGCTATTAGCTTAGCCGGGGCCGGGGGCGAATATTCAGCTGCGGCGCGCTGGAAAAGTAAGGCGGCCGGGCGCGCGCCCTTCTTTCAGGCGCACGGCCCGGCCGCGCGGAGGGATGCCGTTTCAGGCGGCAGGGGCTACTTGTCGGCGGTCAGCTTTTCCAGCGCGATTATCGCCCTGTTCAGGAACTCCTCGTCGCTCAGCCTGCCCTGCGTCATCACCAGCGACGGGCTGCCGCCGCCCACGAACTTTACCTCGCCGTTGAGCGCGTTCACCCGCTCTATCAGCTTTACCACATCCACCTTTGCGTTGGGCAGGAACCTGAACGTCATAAAGCCCTTGCGGCTGGACACGGTGTCTATCCAGAGCTTTTCGCACATCTTGCGCATATACGACACGGCGATGAGGTTCATGACCGGCTTCACCGGGTCGCCGAAGCGGTCGGTCAGCTCCTCTATCATGTCCTCCCAGTCGCTGCGCGAGGCGACCTGCGATATCTTCTTGTACACCTCTATGCGCTGATAATCGCCCGAGACGTAGTCCATGGGCAGGTAGGCGCTCACCTTGAGCTCCATGTGCGTCTCCACGCTCTCGGCCGCCTGCTCGCCGCGCAGCTCGCGCATGGTCTCCTCGACCATCTTGCAGTACAGGTCGTAGCCCACGGTGGACAGATGGCCGTGCTGCTCCGCGCCCAGCAGATTGCCCGCGCCGCGTATCTCCAGATCGCGCATCGCCACGCGGAAGCCCGAGCCGAACTCGGTGAACTCGCGTATGGCGCTCAGGCGCTTGTCGGCCGTTTCGGTGAGCACCTTGCCGGCCTTTACGCACAGATAGCAGTACGCCAGCCGGTTGGAGCGCCCCAC
>JBJEUC010000046.1:0-5881 GCA_051883635.1 Candidatus Fimadaptatus sp. | reverse complement strand
TGAGCCAGCTGGAGGCGCATATGCGCGCGGTGCGCGACATGGACCTGCCCTTTGACGTGGGCGCGCTCAGGCTGGACATAAAGACGGTACACGACGAGGACTGGTCGGAGAACTGGAAGAAGTACTACAAGCCCTTCCGCGCGGGAAGGCACCTGGTCGTCAAGCCCTCCTGGGAGAGCTACGAGCCCGCCGAGGGCGACCGGGTGATAGAGATAGACCCCGGCATGGCCTTTGGCACCGGCACGCACGAGACCACCGGCATGTGCGTGGAGCTGGTGGAGAAGTACGTGCGCCCCGGCGACCGCGTGATAGACGTGGGCACGGGCACCGGCATACTGGCGATAGCGGCGCGCCTTTCAGGCGCGGGCGAGACCTTTGCCACCGACATAGACCATGTGGCCGTGCGCGTGGCCGACGAGAACTGCCGCCGCAACGGCCAGCAGGTGACGGTGCGCCAGGGCGACCTGCTCTCGGCGGTGGACGAGGGCGCGCAGTTTGACGTGGCCATCGCCAACATAATCGCGGACGTGGTCATATCGCTGGCCGGGCAGATAGGCGCCGTGCTCAGGCCCCAGGGCACGTTCATATGCTCGGGCATAATCCGCGAGCGCGAGGGCGACGTTACCGAGGCGCTGGAGCGCGACGGCTACGAGATATGCGAGGTGCGCAGGCGCGGCGAGTGGGTCGCGATCTGCTCCAAGAGGAAGAGCTGATGCACAGATTCTATCTGCCGGACGCGCCCGCGGGCGACGGCTTTGAGTGCGCGCTGAGCGCGGAGGAGAGCCAGCACGCCGGGCGCGTGCTCAGGCTCCGCGCGGGCGACCGCGTCGAATGCTTTGACGGGCGCGGCCACGCCTGGCTGTGCGAGCTGGCCTTCAGCGGGCAGCAGGCCCGGGTGCGCGCGCTGGAGCCCCTGCCCGCCAACGAGAGCGGGCTGCGCGTCACGCTCTATCAGGGCATGCCCAAGCTGGACAAGCTCGACCTGATAGTGCAAAAGGCCACCGAGCTGGGCGCGTACCGCATAGTGCCGGTCAACATGGCCCGGAGCGTGGCGCGCGCCGAGGGCAAGGACGCCGCGCGCAAGCAGGAGCGCTGGCAGCGCATAGCGATGGAGGCGGCCAAGCAGTGCGGCCGCGCGCTGGTGCCCGAGGTGGCGCAGCCCATGAGCTTTGCGGCGGCGCTTGCCGACATGCGGGAGCGCGGGCTGATGCTCATGCCCTACGAGCTGCACCGGGGCCGGGGCCTTGCCGCGATAGCGCCGGGTGCGGACGACGTGGGGCTGCTGATAGGTCCCGAGGGCGGCATAGCCCCCGAGGAGGCCGAGCGCGCGCAGCAGGCGGGGGCGCTGCCCATAACGCTGGGGCCGCGCATACTGCGCACCGAGACCGCGGCGATAGCGTCGCTGGCCATGGTCATGCTGCGCCTGGGCGACGCGGGCGGCGATGCCTGAGCGCGCCGGGGCTGCGTCCCGCGTCGGGAGCGGCCTTGCAGGGCGCGCGGGCCTTTACGGAGGGCGGCGCGCACACACGGAGCCGGAAAAGGAGTACCCACATGAGAAGGATAGCGTTTCACACGCTGGGCTGCAAGGTGAACCAGTACGACACGCAGGCCATGCTGGAGAGCTTCCAGGCGGCGGGCTGGGAAGTATGCGGCTTTGAGGAGCGGGCCGACGCGTATGTGATAAACACCTGCACGGTCACGGGCACGGGCGACAAAAAGTCCGTGCAGCTGATAAGGCGCGTACATAGGGAGCATCCCGAGGCGGCGATAGTGGTCACGGGGTGCCTGGCGCAGCGCGATCCGGAGAGGGTGACGCTGCCGGGCGTGCGCCTGGTGCTGGGCACGGCAAAGCGCGCGCAGGCGGCGCAGCTGCTGGAGCGGGCGCTTGAGGGGAACCTTGCGCTGATAGAGGTGAACACGCTCAAGGGCGCCGCCTTCGAGCCGCTCACGATAAACAGCCACGAGGGCAAGACCCGGGCCACCATGAAGATACAGGAGGGCTGCGACCGCTACTGCACGTACTGCATAATCCCCTACGTGCGCGGGCCGGTACGCTCCATGGAGCTGGATGCCGTCGCGGCCGAGGCCGGGCGGCTGGCGCAGGCGGGCTACCGCGAGGTGGTGGTCACGGGCATACACCTGACCAGCTACGGGCGCGGCATGGGCGTGGAGCTGTGCGACGCGCTGGAGGCGGTGGGGCGCGTGGAGGGCATACGCCGCATACGCCTGGGCTCGCTGGAGCCCTACTACGTGACCGAGGAGCGCGCGCGGCGGCTGGCGGACATGGACAAGCTCTGCCGTCAGTTCCACCTGTCCATGCAGTCGGGCAGCGCGGGCGTGCTGGAGCGCATGCACCGGCGCTATACGCCCGACGAGTACGCGCGCGGCGTGGAGCTGCTGCGCAAATACATGCCGGGCTGCGCGATAACGACCGACGTGCTCACCGGCTTCCCGGGCGAGACCGGGGAGGAGGCCGCCGAGACGCTGGCCTTTGTCGAGCGCATGGGCTTTGCCCGCATACACGTGTTCCCGTATTCGCGCCGCAGCGGCACCGTGGCCGACCGGCTGCCAGGCCAGGTGCCCGAGTCGGTAAAGCACGCGCGCGCCGCCGAGCTGATAGCGCTGGGCGGGCGGCTCAGGGAGGCGTATGAGCGCGCCGCGCTGGGCTCCGTGCGCGAGGTGCTGCTGGAGGAGGAAGCCGGGGCGGGCATGTGCGAGGGCTATACGCGCGAGTACCTGCGCGTGCGCGCGCCGGGCGCGCCCGGCGATATCGCAAGCGTGAGGTTGACAGAGCTGGACGGGGATTGTATCATTGGCGAGAGAGTATGACGCGCACGGCGCGTATCAGGAGGTGCTTTTAGCATGGAGGATTGCCTGTTCTGCAAGATAGTGGCCGGTCAGATACCGTCCACCAAGGTGTATGAGGACGAGGACGTGTTCGCGTTCCGCGACATAAACCCGCAGGCCCCTACGCACATATTGGTCATACCCAAGGCCCACGTGGCCAGCGTGCTGGAGAGCGACAAACTGCCGGCGGGCATGTGCGACAAGCTCATGCGCGTATGCGCCGACATCGCCCGCAGCGAGGGCCTGGACAAGACCGGCTTCCGCATAGTGAGCAACTGCGGCGACGACGCCTGCCAGAGCGTGCATCACTGGCACATACACATACTGGGCGGCCGCAAGATGGCCGACACCATGGCGTAACGGCGCGCGGCGGCGGGGGAGAATGTCCCCCGCCGCCGCTCTTTTGGCCGGGAGGAGAGGGAGGGGCGTTCCATGACCAGGCGGCAGGTGCGTGGGTGAGTGGGGGCGTTCCTTGTCAGGGGCGATGTGCTCGGGGAAGCGGACGAGTTTTCCTTGCTCAGACGGTAAGGTACGTGAGTGAGAGGGTGGCGTTCTTTGTCAGGCGGCGAGGCACGCGGAGGAAGCGGATGAATGTTCCTTGCTCAGGCGGTAAGGTACGTGAGCAAGCAGGGGAGTTCATTTCCCAGACGGCGATGTACGCGGGGAAAGCGGAAGAATGTTCCTTGCTTATGCGGAAAGGTGCGTGCGTGGGCGGGGTGCGTTCCTTGTCAGGGGCGATGCGCGCGGGGAAATCAAGCACGCGCGCAATGTGAAGGCGCGTGTTCGCCCGCGCAGGAAGGTCGGCCGGCATTGGGCACATGCCGTTTGCGATCGATGCGCGGGAGGGCAAGCGGGTTCGCGTGCGCGGCTGTGACAGGTCGAACGGCTGTGTGAGGTGCGGGGGATGCGCCTGAAATCCGCCGCTCTAGCTGCGTTCAACGGGCCATGCTCTTCCCGCGCATTTCGCGCGACACAAGCGGGCTGTGCAAGGCCGTGGTAGCTGCGTATGCGGCCCCCGCGCTTTGCCCGGCGCGCTCTGCATTGCGCCCGTGTCTCGCGGCGGCTTGCCCATGCGCGGGCGCCTGTAAACCACCGTTCCGACTCCGGCCGTCGGCCAGCGTTCCTTGTCCCTTCCGCACCCCATCTCCCGCCCATATATGTCATCCCCGCCACAGCTTTCCATCGATACCGGGGCGCGCAGGTTAACTTGCGCCACCGGCCATCCGCCGCGCCGGGCGCGGGCGTCTATTAAGTGACGCCGCCGGAGCGACGTGGAAAGGATGTGGATAAGTTGAAGAGGATGGCTGTCATACTGATGTGCGCGCTGGCGCTGCTGACGGCGCGGCAGGAGCTGCCCGCGCGGGCGGAGGGGGATGTGGCGCGCAATCATTACGCGCTGGACGTCACGCTGGATGTGGAAAACTCGCGCCTCACGGAGCGCATCGAGCTCACGCTGGTCAACGACAGCGCGGACGAGTGGCGCGAGGTCTGCCTCAGGGACTTCATGGACAGCGTGCTGTCGCTGGACGACGAGCGCTGCGGGGTGGGCATGAGCGAGGCCGACGAGCAGGGCAACATCGTCGCATACGGCCCGACTCTGCCGCCCGATAGCCGCCACCTGAACGGCTCCAGCGGCGTGATATCGGCGCGGCAGGACGGACAGGAGCTGCGCTTTTACGCGGACGGCGCGGACAGCTCGGTGGTGCATGTGGCGCTGGCGCAGCCGCTTGCGCCCGGCCGGAGCGCGACCCTTCAGCTGGAGTACGCCGCAGACGTGCTGCTCGGCGGGTACCGCTGCGCCTGGAGCTCGCTCGACAGCGGGGCGCTTGGCCGGCATGTCACCTATGAGCTGGCGCAGTTCTACCCCATGCTGGCCATATACGAGGACGGCGAATGGATATGCGACCCGTACTTCAGCGAGGGCGAGTGCTTCTACACCCGCTGCGCTGACTACGACATCGCGCTGCGCGTGCCCGAGGGGTATGAGGTCATCGCCAGCGGCGACGAGGCGCGGGGCGACACTGCGGACGGCGTGACGGAGTGGAGCATATCCGCCCGCAACATGCGCGACGTTACGGTCATCGTGAGCAATGAGCTTGAGTGCCTGACGGGCGAGGCGGACGGCGTCACGGTCAACAGTTACTACTGCGCGTATGACCCCGAGGGCGACCCGGCAGGCTCCAGCCGCGCGCAGGGCGAGGTCAGCCTTGCGGCCGCGCAGGGCGCGCTGAAGGCGTTCGCCGATGAGTACGGCGCCTATCCCTACGCCGAGCTGGACGTGGTCGAATCGGGCTATGAGTACGGCGGCATGGAAGCGCCCGGCCTTGTGCGCATAAGCGAGTTGTACAGCTGGTTCATACTGGACGAGGACGAGGCGGAGCGCGCAAGCTACACCGACCGGCTCAGGGGCACCGTGGCGCACGAGGTCGCGCACGAGTGGTTCTACGCCGTGGTGGGCAACAACCAGTACCGCGAGGCCTGGCTGGACGAGAGCCTGGCCGCCTTCAGCGAGCAGATATACTGGCGCGCGCAGGGCCGCAGCGAGGAGGAGATAGCCGCCTGCATGGCCGAGCTGGCCGCATGGAAGCGCCACGACGGCAGCGAGGCCATATGCGGCAGGTATGACGAGCTGGACTACATAAGCGCGGTGTACAGGCGCGGCGCGGCCTTCCTGTACGGCCTTGAGCAGGCACTGGGCGAGGAGAGCTTTGCCGGGTTCATGCGGGACTATTACGCGGCGCACGCCTTCTCCGAGGCGACCACGCGTGACTTCCTTGACGCGCTTGAGCCGCACATGGCTACTTGCCGCGAGGCGCGCGAGCTGGTCGGACGCTACCTCCCGGGCGCGGACTGAGCGGGGGCGGATACAGATTCTTCATTTAAATGCGCGAAAATATTTGTGTAATAGCGAGCGGATTACTTGACGGAATGGCATAAGTGCGGTATAATAAAATGCGTGCGACGAACCCGTCCCACAATGGCTTAGCCATGCAATGGGTTTGTAAGGGCGAGCATAATGGTGCGTAAGCATTCG
>JBJEUC010000045.1:0-5913 GCA_051883635.1 Candidatus Fimadaptatus sp. | reverse complement strand
GACATGGGAGAAGCCATAATGGGGTCCAGCTTCATGCAGGGACTCATTAACTGCGTGCAGACGTTCATGACCACCGTGGTGGTGCTGGCGCTGATAGGCCCGGTGGGCTTCGTGCTGGGCGAGCTGTTCCCGCGCCGCTGGGTGCGTTACGACCGCTTTCCGTTCAGGGAGTTCGGCTGGGAGAAGGACGGCGAGCTCTATCGCAGGCTGCGGGTAAACGAGTGGAAGGACCGCGTGCCCGACATGAGCAACGTGTTCAAGTGGATGTTCCCCAAGAAGGCCATCGGGCCCACGCGCACCTGCGAATACTTCGAGCGCTTCGTAAAGGAGACCTGCGTGGCCGAGGCGGTCCACGTGTTCCTGATGTTTGCAGGGTTTTTCGTTTACTTCTTTGTGTTCCATACCGCGTGGGGCATGATAGCTTCCATACTCTACGCGCTGGGCAATCTGCCCTTTGTGCTGATACAGCGCTACAACCGGCCCCGGTTCAGGCTGCTGATGGAACGCCAGCGGCAGATAGAGGCGCGCAGGAAGCAGGCCGCTTCCGGGGAGGGCAACTGATGCTGGCTGTGGATATACTGATGGCGGTGATGATGCTCCTCACCGCGCTGTACGGGATATACTTCGTCGCGATAGCGGTGCTGGGCATACTGCGCAGGGAGCGCAAGTGTCCGCGCTGCGCGCCGCAAAAGCGCATAGCCGTGCTGATAGCCGCCCGCAACGAGGCGGGCGTGATAGCGCCGCTGATAAAAAGCGTGCTGGATCAGGACTACCCCAGCGACCTGCGCGACGTGTTCGTGATACCCAACAACTGCACCGACGATACCGAGCAGGTCGCGCGCCGCGCGGGCGCGCGCATACTCGACTGCACGGTGCCCGTCCACGCCAAGGGCGAGGCCGTGTCCTGGGCCATAGACGAGCTGCTGGGCTATCCGGAGCGCTACGACGCCTTCGTGATAGTCGACGCCGACAACCTGCTCGACCCCGGGTACCTGAGCGTGTGCAACGACGCGCTGTGCGCCGGAGCGCATGTGGGCCAGGGCTTCCGCGACAGCAAGAACTATTCCGACTCCTGGGTCGCCGGCTGCTCCAGCGAGTTCTACTGGGTCATGAGCCGCTTTTACAACCGCGCGCGCAACGCGCTGGGCATGTCGGCCGCGCTCAACGGCACCGGCATACTGCTCAGCGCCGACTACATGCGCCGCGTGGGCTGGCACACCTCCTCCCTCACCGAGGACCTCGAGTTCACCGCCCAGTGCGCGCTCAACGGCGTGCGCATATGGTGGCTGGGCGACGCGGTAGCCTACGACGAGCAGCCCAACAGCTTTGTTGACAGCTTCAAGCAGCGCCGCCGCTGGTCGGCGGGCACGGTGCAGTGCATGCGCGGCTACTTTTGCCGACTGATAAAGCAGGCCGTGCGCGGGCGCAGCCTGCAGTGCCTGGACATGGCGGTGCTGTTCACAGGGCCGGTGGTGCAGCTGCTGTCGATAATACCGGGCGTGTACTTCTTCTTCCGCTCGCTGTTCATGCTGAGCGGCAGCCCAGCAAGCGCCTACGCGCTCTGGCTGGGGTCGATGGTGGGCGGAGGCGTGCTCAGCTTCATAGGCCTGAGCATAGCATCCTATGCGCTGCTGAGGCTGGAGAAAAAGCCGGTGCGCGGCCAGTGGTCCACGGTGTTCGGGCTGTGGCTCTTCCTGGTCAGCTGGATGCCGGCCAACCTGATAAGCCTGTTTACCCCCGCGCCAGAATGGGTGCAGATACCGCACACGCGCGGCATGTCGATGGATGACATCGCCGGGCAGCGAAAGGGCGAGCGCGGCAGCGCCAATGATAGGAGCGAGTCTGTATGAAATACGTATCCTGGAATGTGAACGGCCTGCGCTCCTGCGCGGGCAAGGGCTTCATGGACTTTTTCAACGCCGCCGACGCGGACGCGGTCTGTCTGCAGGAGACCAAGCTGCAGCCCGGCCAGATAGCGCTGGACACGCCCGGCTATACGCAGATATGGCACAGCGCCGACAAGAAGGGCTATTCCGGCACGGCCATATTCACTCGCAGGGAGCCGCTTGAGGTGCGCTTCGGGCTGGGCATAGACGAGCACGACCACGAGGGGCGCGTTATCTGCGCCGAATACGACACGCACTACCTGGTATGCGTATATACGCCCAACGCGCAGCGCGAGCTCACGCGGCTGGACTACCGCATGCGCTGGGAGGACGACTTCCGCGCCTACCTCAGGGCGCTGGACGAAAAAAAGCCGGTCATAGTCTGCGGCGACATGAACGTGGCGCACGAGGAGATAGACATCAAGAACGCCGCCACCAACCACAATTCGGCCGGCTTTACCGACCAGGAGCGCCAGAAGATGACCGACCTGCTGGCCAGCGGCTTTGTGGACACCTTCCGCCTGCTGCACCCGGACGCGGCGGGGCGGTACAGCTGGTGGTCGTACATGTTCCACGCGCGCGAGCGCAACACGGGCTGGCGCATAGACTACTTCCTAACCTCCCGGCGCGTGGCCGACCTGATACGCGCCGCCGAGATACAAGATTCGGTAATGGGCAGCGACCACTGCCCCGTTTCGCTCGAAATTGACATATGACGCGCCCCGCCAACGCGCGGCGCAGGTATATATGGAGGTATCACATGCTTACGCGGATAGTATCGTCTCTTGAAAAGGTATTCCCGGACCAGGAGCCCCGGGCGGCCTCTGCTGCCGCCTTCACCGGCTTTGCCAACGAAACCATATCGTTCCAGCTGGCCTACTGCCAGCCCGACGACGGCGTGCGCAGGGGCACCTTCTGCACGCTGACTTGCGAGTCCCCCATCGGCGCGCATGTGCGCCTGCGCCGCGTGGTCAACGTGCCCGTGCATCTGGCCGTCTACAACGACGCCGATGCCGACTTCCTGCGCAAGACCCCCGGCCTCTACCCCGACATGCTGGTTGACGTGGCCGAGTGCCGCCTGCGCGCGCTGCCCGGCCAGTGGAACGCCATATGGGTGGACGTAGAGGGCGCGCCGGCGGGCGAGCATTCCATTACGCTCACCGTGACGCCCGATGACGGCGAGCCCTCCAGCCAGACCGTGAGCGTGCGCGTTCTGGACGCCGAGCTGCCCGGGCAGCAGCTCAAGTACACCCGCTGGCTGCACTGCGACGCGATAGCCCAGTACTACCACACCGACATGTGGAGCGAGGACTTCTGGCGGTATCTGGAAAAGTTCGTCGCCGCCGCCGTGCGCCGCGGCATCAACACCATTCTCACGCCGATACACACGCCCCCGCTGGATACGGCGGTGGGCCACGAGCGCCTGACCTCGCAGCTGGTGGATGTGTATCTGACCGACGGCGCGTACAGCTTCGGCTTTGAGCGCCTGCGCCGCTTCATAAGCATGTGCAAGCGCTGCGGCGTGCGCTATTACGAGATGGCGCACCTGTTCTCGCAGTGGGGCGCAAAGTGCGCGCCTAAGATAATCGTGAACGAAAACGGCGTGGAGCACGCCAAATTCGGCTGGCACGTGAGCGCCACCTCGCCCGAGTACGCCGGGTTCCTGGACGCCTATCTGCCCGCGCTCAAGGCCGAGCTCAGCGCGCAGGGCGTGCTGGAGCGCACCATATGGCACATATCCGACGAGCCGTCGTTTGAGCATCTGGAGAGCTATGCCGCCGCCCGGGCGATCGCCATGCGCCACATCGGCGACCAGTACGTGCTGGACGCGCTCAGCGACGTGCGCCTGTACCAGTCGGGCGCGGTGGAGCACCCCGTGCCGGCCAACAACCACGTACACGACTTCATAGACGCGCAGGTGCCGGGGCTGTGGACCTACTACTGCTGCAGCCAGTACAAGGGCGTGTCCAACCAGTTCATCGCCATGCCCAGCCGCCGCGAGCGCATAATCGGCGTGCAGATGTACAAGTACCGCATCGAGGGATTCCTGCACTGGGGCTACAACTTCTACAACTGCCAGTACTCCTACTACCCCATCGATCCCTACGGCACCACCGACGGCGACGGCTTCGTGCCCGCGGGCGACACCTTCCAGGTCTACCCCGGCAAGGACGGCGAGCCGCTGGAGTCGATACGCATGATGGTGTTCATGCAGGCCATCGACGACATGCGCGCGCTCACCATGCTGGAGGGCCTCACCTCGCGCGAACACGTGCTGGGCCTGATACAGGAGGGCTTCCCGCGTGAGATGACCTTCGCCGACTATCCGCGCGACGACGAGTACCTGACCTCGTTGCGCGAGCGCGTGAACGCCGAGATAATGGCAAACCTTCGCAAGTGACATACCTTGCACACTGCGGGCGGAGCGGCAGGGCCGCACCGCCCTTCTGTGTGCCGGGCGATCGGAGACAGCTTATGCAAACAGAACTGCTGCGCGCGACGGACGGGGCCATTGCCCGCGCCGCCGCGCTGATACGCGCGGGCGAGCTGGTGGCCTTCCCCACCGAGACGGTGTACGGCCTGGGCGCCAGCGCCTTCGACGCGCGGGCGGCGCTCAGCGTGTTCGCCGCCAAGGGCCGGCCGGCCGACAATCCCCTGATAGTACACGTGACCTCGCTTGAGCAGATACCCCGGCTCATAGCCGCGCCCCTGCCCGAAAGCGCGCGCCGGCTGGCCGCCGCCTACTGGCCCGGGCCCATGACGCTGATACTGCCCAAGTCGCGCCTGATACCCGACGAGGTCAGCGCCGGGCTGGACACCGTGGGCATACGCATGCCCTCCCACCCCGTCGCGCGCGCGCTGATAGACGCCGCCGGGCTGCCCATAGCCGCGCCCAGCGCCAACCGCTCCGGCCGGCCCAGCCCCACCTGCGCCCTGGACGTGCTGGAGGACATGGACGGCCGCATCCCCATGATACTGGACGGCGGCGAATGCGAGATAGGCCTGGAGTCCACGGTGATATCGCTGACCGAGGGGCGGGCGCGCATACTCCGCCCCGGCGGCGTAACGCCCGAGATGGTGGAGCGCGTGCTGGGCGGCGTGGACGTGGACCCCACCGCGCTCAATCCGCTGGCCGAGGGCGAGACGGCGCGCTCGCCCGGCATGAAGTACCGCCACTACGCGCCCAACGGCCGCCTTGTGCTGATAGACGGCGCGCCCGAGCGCGTGAAAGCCGCGTTGCGCCGCCGCTACGCCGAGGAGAGTGCCCGCGGCGCGCGCGCATGCCTGCTGCTGCCCGAGGACATGATACCCGAGTTCCCGGGCGCGCACGCGTACTCGCTGGGCCGGGACGCGCAGGAGGCCTCGCACCGGGTGTTCGCCGCGCTGCGGCAGCTGGACCGCGACGGCATCGAGATCGCCTTTTGCCAGACCTTCGACACGCGCGGCATCGGCCTGGCGCTCATGAACCGGCTGGATCGCGCGGCCGGTTTCACGATAGAGCAGGCCTGACGCCTGCGGGCGCGGCCGCCATCCGCACGCGAAATGAGCTTCCATACGAGGGCATGTGGAAGCCCCAGAGCGTTGAAAGACCCCTGTTTTTCAGCGTGAAGGGCCGGTCGCCTGAAACTCTGCGAAATTTCCGGGCGGCGGCAGGAACGGGAATGCATTTTTCTCCGCAAGCGCAAATGTTTGCTCCCAAAGATGCCGGGAGTGACGTACACGCCGTCATTTCCGATTGAACAGGCTGCACTGCGAGACTTTTTCAATGGTCTGAGGAGCTTCCATATGAGGGCATATGGAAGCTCATTTGTGTTTGGCAAAAAGGTGGGTGACGGGCTGGCGGCGGGGGAGAACGCTCCCCCGCCGAAGGGATTGCCGCGTATGCGGCGCACATGCCGCCGATGTGCTATTGAAGCGCGGGAGGGATTTGGCCCTCCCGCGCTTTTGTGTTTTGACAGACTCCCCGCCGCCGTCCCCCCCTGTTCCCGCCGAAATGCTGCGCGTTATTGGGCGCGGGAAGCACTCG
>JBJEUC010000044.1:0-5930 GCA_051883635.1 Candidatus Fimadaptatus sp. | reverse complement strand
CGCATAGCGGGTGGTTACCTGTTTCGCTTCGCTCAACTGTCTAAAGACACTAATGAAGCGCGAGAGGGCCCACAGGCCCTCTCGCGATCTCTCAGGGAAAGGAACGCCGCGCGGCCGCACAGCCGCAAAGCCGCAAAGCCGCTATCTACCCTGCGCCCGCCGCGCAGCGGCCAGCCCCAGCCGCCTCCCAAACAACGGCGCTGATCCGCCGCAAAGCCCCAATAGACCCCGCGCCTGCCGCGCAGCGGCCAGCCCCCGCCGCCACCGCCCCCTAGCGGAGCGGCGGCGTTTTAAGGGGTAATAGGAGAATCCAAGGAGGATTTAGGGGGAAATCGCAATCCCCCTAATCCTCCTTGGCCGCCGGAGGCTGCCACAAGGCTGCTGCCGCAGCCAAAACAGGCGCAAGGACGCGCCGCGAATGCCGCAAAGCAACGGAATACCGCAGAGCAACACGAAAACCATCTGCAAAAGCGGCAGAGCGCCGCGTAAGACCGCGCCGCTCCGCCGCCCTGCCTCACCCATGCTGCACCCTTCTCCCGCCGTCGCGGTGCGCCAGCTGCGCCGCGTTGTATGCCCGGCGGATGAGATCGTCTATACCGTCGTCCGGGTCCGCGTGCGATATGCCGCAGCTGAAGGTCGGCCTGACCTCCGCCGCGCCCGCCTCGCTGTTCATCAGCTTTGTCAGGCCCTTCTGGATTATCTCCGTGCCGGTCTGGTCGCCCGAGAATATCCAGAACGTGCTGCCTATGCCGCGCGCCAGCACGTCGCACTCGCTCATCGCGCCGCAGACCTGGTCGGCGCACATGCGCAGGAGCTCCTCCTGGGTCATGCCGCCGCTGTCGCAGACGGCGTCCGCGTTGTCTATGAGTATGAACGCCAGCGCCCCGAAGTGATGCGTGGGGCGGCACAGCAGCGCCCCCGCCTTCAAGCGGAACTCAGACAGCGTGTCCAGCCCGGTCAGCGCGTCGCGCGCGGCGCGCTGGCGCATCTGCTCCATGCGCCCGGCCACGTCGTCCAGATCGACCAGCGTGGCCACGGTGGATACGGTGTCTCCGCTGGGCTCGGGCGTGCTCAGCGTGACGCGGTACATGCGCAGGGGCGCGTCCGGCGCGCTGCGCAGGCGGAAGTCCCCGGTGAGCCGGCCGCGCGTGGTCATCGCCGCGTCGCAGAGCTTGAGGTAGGCCGCCTCGTCGCGCGGGTCCACTATCTCGCCCGCAAGCTCGGGTATCAGTATGCGCTCCATCAGCCAGCTGCACGAGCGGTCGTCCGGGTCCAGCGGATGCGCCTCCAGCGCGCGAAGGTCGAACTCGAACGGCGGCGCGCCCAGCGTGTCCAGTGCCGCGCGCTGCTTGCGCAGCTGCAGGGCCAGCCGCTCGGTATGTTCGACCATGGCGCGCTGCCTGCGCCGCCTGACCGTGAGCAGCGCTACCGCCAGCAGCGCGCCTATGAGCACCAGCTTCAGCACCTCGACCAGCAGCGTGCCCCGGCACTCCAGCGCCAGCACCGCAAAGGCTCTCTCGGGCGCTACGCAGATTATGTACCAGTCGTTTATGCCCAGCAGCGTGTAATAGCCCATCAGGCTCTCGCCGCCCGCCGAAACGCACCTGAGCGTGCCGCTGCGCCCCGCCTTTATGTCGGCCTGCAGCTCGTCAAAGCTGCTGCCCTTTGCAAGGCTCGCGTTCTCTATCGCATAGAACGAGCCCCCGCCCGAGGGCAGCGCGAAGTTCGCCGCCTGCAGCACATACCTGCCGTCCGGCATGAATACGGCAAAGCCGTAGTCCGCCTCCGCAAACGCCCGGTTCAGCTCCGTCGCGACCGCGACCGCGTCGTACGTCGCGGTCAGCATGCCCACCGGCACGCCGTCCCTGACTATCGGCGCGGATACATGCAGCACCGTGCCGCCGTCGCCGTATTCGGCGCTTATGCCGCCGCATTGCGCATTCGGGCAGGAGAACTGTTCCACCGCGACCGCGTCCAGCTCGCTGGTTATCCGCTCAAGCGCCTCCGCGTCCAGCGCCTCGCCGCTCTGCGCCTGCGCCAGCGCCAGGCTTTCCACTGTGTCCAGCAGGCCCTTGAAATACGCGCGCGTATAGGCGCTGGCATAGCCCGCCACATCGACCATCTGCTCGCTCATGTGCATGGTCACGGCGGCGTTCAGCTGCTTTACGCCGTCCCACGCGGACAGCGCGGCCAGCGCTATGGCAAGCACACAGCATATCGCGATTATCCCCTTGCCCGACATCTTTTCCATTCGCGCACCCCCAACAATCGAAAACGCGCGAGACCGATGTATCGCGCGCGCAGTTAGCATAATTCATAAGCCAATATTAACATATTCTACCTACTTCGTCAATACCTGTCACGAAATTTGTGCACACAATATTTTCAGTCGGAATACCGGCCCGGCTGTCGAAAGGCCCGGGGCGGAGTGCGGGAGGAGCGTCAGGGCATACAGCCCCGGGCTGGCGGACGGGGCAGGCCCGCGCGTCAGGCTTACGCTTCCCGCACAGTTTTCACCGAAGCCGTGTGCATTTCCGGGCGCGGAAGCTGCCGGTGAAGCAGCTTCTTCTCCGACGGCAAGCTCCCTACCGCATGAATTGCCGCAAGCCCTGCGCACGCGCTAACGGGTTCGATTGAAGTCTGCGAGGACTGTGACCCTGACGTTTTTCTTACAATCCGCAGAGCATACAGCCTCTTGGCTGGCGCGGAAGCTGGTGGAGAATCGGCTTTGGCTATTTGGGTCAAGCTCCCCTCCAAAATAATTGCAGCGTGTCCTGCGCACGCGCTAACGGGTTCGATTGAAGTCCGCGAGGGCTGCGACACTGACTAGCTTTCACGAAGTTCTTGCGGCAGGCTGAAGGGCATACGCACTGGTTGGCGCGAAAGCTGCCGGTGAAGCGGCTTCTTCTCCGACGGCTATCTCCCCTCCGAAATAATTGCCGCAAGCCCTGCGCACACTCTGCCGGACACGCTCGTCCGAAACGTCCTCGGCCTCATGCGCTTCTGGCACGCCCGCCCCTGTGCAGGCCCCGGTCGCTGCGCCTTCCTCCGGTTGAGCCCTCCCCGCCAGCCGCGCAAATCAATTTTGACCAGCCGTATTGACAAAGCCCGCGCGCGATTGTATAACATAGGTAGCGCACAATGGCGAGGAGGGAATACACCATGCGCATAGGATTGCAGATTTCCAGCCTGAAGCCCTACATTCAGACCCGCGCGGGCGTGGCCGACACGCTGCGCCGCGTGCGCGGCATGGGCTATACCGACGTTCAGCTGCAATGGACGGGCGCGGACGTGCCCTGCGAGTTCATCGCGGAGGAGCTTGAGCGCAACGGCCTGAGCTGCTGGGGCACGCAGGACTACTACGACGTGGTAATGGCGCGCCTGGAATACGAGATCCGCGCCGCCGGGCTGTACGGCTCGCGCTACATATGTGTAAGCGGCGTGCCCGAGCGCTTCATGTCGCCCGAGGGCCTTGTCGCCATGGCGGGCGAGCTGAACCGCACGCAGGCGCGGCTGGCCGATTCGGGCATAGCGCTCACGTTCCACCCCCGCCACATGGAGCTTACCCCGATGGACGGCGCCAGCGCCGCCGAGCGCCTACTCGATATGGCAGGCGGCGTGCAGCTCACGCTGGACATATACCAGGCCGAGATGGCGGGCCGGAGCGCGGCGGAGCTGATGCGCCGGTACGCGGGCCGCGTGGACATGGTGCACTTCAAGGACGCCGCCGGACGCAGCGCGGACGCGCCGCTCACGCCCGTGGGGGCGGGCGTTATCGACTTTGGCCCCGCGATAGCGGCGTGCGCTCAGGCGGGCGTAAAGGTCGCGCTGGCCGAGCAGGAGCGCTGGCAGGGCGATGCGTTCGAGTGCATGGCGCAGTCGCTGGCCTTCCTGCGCTCCGCAACGGCCGCGCAGGCCTGAGGCACGCTGGACAATACACGACAAACTGCAAAGGAGAAATATCATGCGCATACTGTTTATGGACGTAGACACTCTCAGGCCCGACCACATGGGCTGCTACGGCTACTACCGCAATACCACGCCCAACCTGGACGCGCTGTGCGCCGACGGGCTGCGCTTTGACAACTATTACTGCTCGGACGCGCCCTGCCTGCCCTCGCGCGCGGCGCTGGTAACGGGCATGTTCGGCATACGCAACGGCGCGGTGGGCCACGGCGGCACCACGGCCGACCGCCGTCTGACCGGCCCCGAGCGCGGCTTCGGCGACAGGATAAACGACGGCAACCTGCACAGCATATTCCGCAAGGCCGGCATGTTCACGGCCTCGATAAGCACCTTCCCCGAGCGCCATTCCTCCTACTGGTTCAGCGCGGGCTTCAACGAGACCTACAACGTGGGCAAGCGCGGCAACGAGTCGGGCGAGGAGGTGCTGCCGGTGGCGCTGGACTGGCTGGACCGCCACGGCAGCGACGACAACTGGTTCCTGCACGTACACCTGTGGGACCCGCACACGCCCTACCGCACCCCCGCCGACTATCCCGACCCCTTTGAGGATTCCCCGCTCGACCCCTGGCTCACCGAGGACATATACGAGCAGCACAAGAAGCTCTCCTCGCCCCACGGCGTAAACGAGATAGGCATGTTCACCGATGCCGAGAACCCCGCCTATCCCAAGCACCCCGGCGCGGTGCGCACCTACGGCGAGCTCAGGCGCGTGTTCGACGGCTACGACAGCGGCGTGCGCTATGCCGACATGCTGCTGGGCCGCATAATGGACAAGATGCGCGATATGGGCATATACGACGATGCGGTGATAATCCTCACCTCCGACCACGGCGAGAACCTGGGCGAGCTGGGGCTCTATGCCGAGCACGGCACCGCCGACAACGTGACCTGCCGCATACCGATGATAGTCAAGTGGCCCGGCTGCGCGCGCGGCGTGGACAGCGAGCTGCATTACAGCCTTGACCTGGCGCCCACGCTGTGCGACATGCTGGGCGTAAAGCCCAGCCCCTGGTGGGACGGCCAGTCCTACGTCGATACGCTGCGCACCGGCGCGCCGCAGGGCCGCGACAGCCTGGTGGTATCGCAGATGGCGCACGTATGCCAGCGCAGCGCCCGCTTCGGCGACTACATCTACATCCGCACCGTGCACGACGGCTTCCACCTGTTCGACCGCGAGATGCTGTTCAACGTGGTCGAGGACCCGCACGAGATACACGACCTGGCCGCCGAGCGCCCCGACCTGTGCGCCCGCGGCGCGCAGCTGATACTCGAGTGGCAGGAGGACCAGATGGCCAAGAGCGACACCGACGTCGACCCCATGTGGACGGTGATGCGCGAAAACGGCCCCTACCACACCTGGGGCGAGCTGGACGGCTACATCAAGCGCCTGGAAAGCACCGGCCGTGCCGAGGCCGCCGCACAGCTGCGCGAGAAGTACGGGAGGTAAGCGGAGCTGCGCCAAAGAGGCGTAACAAGTAAATAGCAGGGCGGCGGGGGAGCAGGCTCCCCCGCCGCCTGCCTGTTTGACAAGCTGAATCGCCGCGCCCCATAAGGGGCGCGGCGATTCTTCATAGCGATGGGCATAAGCGACCGGCACGCGCGCAGACTGGAGCGGCGCGCGGTGGACAGGATAGGCACAAGGAGAGGGCGGAGCCGTTAGGCTCCGCCCTCCTGGTAGTCGGCGAGGATATCGGACGGGTCGCAGTCGAGCGCCTGGGCAAGCTGAATGAGGTAGCGGCCGCCGGGGCAGTTGGCCCCTTTTTCCCAGCGGGATATTTGGTTATGCCCGCAGCCAATGGACCGGGCAAGCTCTATCTGCGATATGCCCAGCTGCTTGCGGCGGGCGGCGATATAGCTGCTATTGGTCTTGCGTGATATACGGTCTGCCATATGCGGTCACTCCTTATCGCCCGGTGCATCGGGCATAACAGGTCTTACAACTGTCGGGATGGTCTGGTCTGCCT
>JBJEUC010000043.1:0-5944 GCA_051883635.1 Candidatus Fimadaptatus sp. | reverse complement strand
AGCTTTTTTTAAAGGCCGGTCGGCCTTCTGCCGCCTTTCTGGCTTCAGATGCCGACCGGCCATCAGGCCCTTATGAGCTTTTAAGCCGCTTCTTACTTGTTGCCGTACATCTCGTTCACGGCCGCAGTCACCTGCTCGCCGCCGGCCATGTACCAGCTCTCTATCAGAGCGTCGAAGTAATCGATGGACTCAACGCCCATGATTATCTGGGTGAAGCCCTCTACCAGCAGGTCGTCCAGCGTGGTGCCGTAATCCAGCATGGCCTGCGGCTGCGCGCCCCACAGCTTGCTCTTTATCAGCTGCTCGTTATCCACATAGCGGGTGGAGCGTACCAGCGAAGCGCCGTCGTAGCCCATCTGCAGGTAGCGGCCCAGCGAGGTCAGGTCGCCGTTTTCCGGCCACTTGCGGGCTTCGTTGTAGTAGATGTAGGCGTAACCGGTGCTGAAGGTCTCGTCACCGGTGGTCAGCGCGTTGCAGACTTCCTTGGTGTCGTTGTAGCTGGTGAACTCGACCTTGAACGGGCCGGTCACGTGGTGCATGTCGTTGGAGCCGAAGGGCAGAGCCTCTTCTATGGTCATGGTGCCGTTGCTCACCGAGTCGTTCAGCACGTCGATGTAGCAGCTGGTCAGCTTCATCAGCACTTCGGGATGGTCATAGTTGACGTTCACAACGTTGTACACGGAGTTCGGGAAGGCTATCGGGAACATTACGGGCTTGTCGTCCACGCTGGGCAGATCGTGCGCGGTCATGTAGGTGCCCTCGCCCAGGTTCTCGATCATGTCCTTGCCCACGCTCCAGCCGGCCCAGTTCTGCTGGCAGTAGAAGCCGGTGTTGCCCTTGTAGGCGTCCTCGAGCATGGCGGCGTTGTCCAGGGTGCCGAAGTCGGGGCGCACATAGCCCGCGGCGTACCACTCGGCCCACTGACGCAGCGCGTCCTTGGTCTCCTGCAGGGTGGAGCCGTAGACCAGCTGGCCGTTCTCATCCTCTACCCATATCTTGGGAGTGGCGTGGAACACGGGGGCCATCTCGTAGAAGCAGGACAGGGTCTTGTCCAGCATCACGCCGTACTTGGCGCCGTTGTTGGTCATGAAGGCGTCCATCATCGCGGTGATGTCGTCCACGGTCTTGAGCTCGGTTATGCCGTTGGCCTGCGCCCAGTCGTCGCGTATCCAGGCGAAGGAGGTCAGGCACTCGTAGCCGTAGTGCAGGCGCGGCATACCCATTATGTCCTCGCCCACCATGGCGGTCTCGACTATGTCCCAGTTGTCCTCCATCATCTTCTTCATCGAAGGAGAGGCGTTGGTCTCATAGGCGTCGTTCAGCGGCAGCAGACGGCCGGCGTCCTTGAGCTGGTTGAACTGAACGGTGTTGCACTTGAAGATGTCGGGCAGGGTGTTGGAGGCGATAGCCAGGTTGAGCTTGGTATCGTACTCTATCGATATCCAGTCGACTATCACTTCAACGTTGTACTTCTCCTTGAAGCGGCGGGTCCAGAGGTTGTCGGTCATGTCCTCGCCCTCGGCGAAGACGGCGTTCACGATCTCCTCCAGCGCTACGTGAACCTGAACGGGCTCCGCATAGGGAACGTCCCATCCGTCGGTCGACGCGTCGCCCAGCGCGGGCAGCGCGGTCAGCAGCATCATCGCCGCCAGAAGCATTACCAGAGTGCGCTTCAACATTTTTCATACCTCCTGATATTTTTAACGTTAGCGCGTTGTTTGCGCCACGTTTTACCTACCAGCTCACTTAGTTTTCCCCGTTTTAACTGTCGCAAAATCATTTGATAACCTGTATTACATACAAAGTATACTATGTACCGCCGTTTGCGCACAATACAATAATCGCCACTAAGCATACAAAAATCGACACAAATCATATTATAATGCACATTCTTGCACGCTTTTGCACAATTTCCTGCACATTGCCTCCGCATACCGCTCCCCCGGGTAAAAAAAGCTCGCCGCGACCCGGCAAAATATTGAACGCGGCTGTCCGGCGCGGTATAATTGATGAGTGCAAGGCGCTCGGCCTGCTCAACTTAATGCAGAGGAAACTGATATATGGAATTTGACGCTGGCAAATATGACGTAGTAGTGGTGGGCGCGGGCCATGCCGGGGTCGAGGCCGCGCTGGCCTGCGCGCGCCTGGGCCTTGAAACGCTCATGCTCACGCTCAATCTGGACTCCATTGCGCTCATGCCCTGCAACCCCGCCATAGGCGGCACGGCCAAGGGGCACCTGGTGCGCGAGATAGACGCGCTGGGCGGCGAGATGGGGCGCGCCATAGACGATACCTTCATACAATCCCGCATGCTCAACACCTCCAAGGGCCCGGCCGTGCTCTCGCTGCGCGCGCAGGCCGACAAGCGCGCCTATCAGGCCCGCATGCGCCGCGCGCTGGAGCATCAGCCGCGCCTGACCGTGCGGCAGGGCGAATGCGCGCGCATCGACGCCGAGGGCGGATGCGTGCGCGCGATAGTGACCGTGACCGGCGCGCGCTATGCCTGCCGCGCGGCCATACTGTGCACGGGCGTGTACCTCAAAAGCCGCATCATAATAGGCGACGCCACCTGGCAGGCCGGGCCGCAGGGCCTGTTCCCGGCCGGGCCGTTGTCGGGGGCGCTGTGCGAGCTGGGCTTCGAGCTGAGGCGCTTCAAGACCGGCACGCCCGCGCGCGTGGACGTGCGCACCATCGACTTTGACAGGATGGAGCCGCAGCCGGGCGACGATCCGGTAACGCCCTTCTCCTTCATGACCGAGGGGCGGCTCACAAACCGCGCGCTGTGCTACCTCACCTACACCACGCCCCGCACCCACGAGCTGATACGCGAGAACATCGCCCTCGCGCCGGGCTATTCGGGGCTGATACGCGGCACGGGCGCGCGCTATTGCCCCTCGATAGAGGACAAGGTGATGCGCTTTGCCGACAAGGAGCGCCACCCGATATTCCTGGAGCCCGAGGGGCTGAACACCTTTGAATGGTACGTGCAGGGCATGAGCACCGGCATGCCCGAGCGCATGCAGTGGGAGATATACCACAGCGTGCCCGGGCTGGAGCACGCGCAGCTCACCCGCCTGGCCTACGCGATAGAGTACGACTGCATAGACCCCACCTGCCTGCGCCCCACGCTGGAGGCGCGCGCGATACCGGGGCTGTACTTCGCCGGGCAGATAAACGGCACCTCGGGCTACGAGGAGGCCGCCGCGCAGGGCCTCATAGCCGGGCTGAACGCCGCCATGGCGCTGCTTGGCAGAGAGCCCTTCCTGCCCACGCGCGCGCAGGCGTACATGGGCGTGCTGGTGGACGACCTGACCACGCGCGGCGTGGACGAGCCCTACCGCATGATGACCTCCCGCGCCGAGTATCGCCTGGTGCTGCGCCAGGACAACGCCGACCTGCGCCTCACGCCCGAGGGGCGGCGCATGGGCCTGGTGGACGACGCGCGCTGGGAGCGCTTTGAGCGCAAGTCGCGCGAGAGCGAGCGCCTGGTGGAGGCGCTCTCCGACACCTACATAAAGGGCGCGGAGGGCCTGAACGACCTGCTTGCCCGGCACGGCGAGCCGCCGGTAGAAGGCTCCGCGCTGGCGCGGGACGTGCTCAGGCGGCCCGGCATCGCCCTGCGCGAGCTGGCCGCGCTTGTGCCCGCGCTGGCCAGCGACGACGCCGGTGCGCTCGAGCAGGCCGAGATAGCCGTCAAGTACGAGGGCTACCTCGCGCGCCAGCAGCAGCAGATAGACCAGTTCCGCCGCGCCGAGGAGCTGCTGCTGCCCGAGGACACCGACTACATGGCCATAAGCGGCCTGCGCATCGAGGCCCGGCAGAAGCTCCAGCGCCAGCGCCCGCGCTCGCTGGGCCAGGCCAGCCGCATGATGGGCGTCTCCCCCGGCGACGTGCAGGTGCTGATGGTATATATCGAGAAGCTCCGGCGCGCGGGAGGCGCGAAGTAGCGTTTCGCCCGGCGGCGCAATACTCCACGGGAGGTGTTCAAATGGACATATGGCAAATCGCGCTTGAGCAGCTGGCGAGGGACTTCGGCACACTGCCGGACGTGCTGCGGCAGGGCCACAACCTGTTCACCCTGCGCCGCCACGACAGCCGCCGTCGGCCCTGCGAGGAGCGCGCCCCGCTGAACGTGCTCTGCATGGGCGGCATATGCGCGTTCTGCTGCGAGGACCCCGCGCTTCTGGACGCGCTCCGGCGCGAATACGCGGACTGCGGCGGGGACTGGTTCCTCGAGCTGGACAGCCTGAGGCGGCTGGACGAGGTGCTTGCGCCCTTCGGCCTGCGCGCGCAGCGCTATCACCAGTACTACCTGCCGGGCCGGGAGCGCCGCCCGATGCGGCCGGCGATGGAGCTCCAATGGTACGAGGGCGAGGAACTGCGGCGCTTCGAGGGCGACGCGCGCTTTGACGAGGCGCTGGCCGGCGACCCCGCCTGTCCCGACCAGCTGGCCGTGGCGGCCCTCGTCGGCGACACCATAGTGGGCATGGCCGCCGCCAGCCGCGACAGCGAGCGCCTGTGGCAGATAGGCGTGAACGTGGACGTCGTATTCCGGGGGCGGGGCATCGCCACGGGGCTGGTCTCGCTTTTGACCGGGGAGCTGCTCGCGCGCGGCATCGTCCCCTTCTACGGCACGGCCGCCTCGCACATACTCTCCCAGCGCGTGGCCGTGGCGGCGGGGTATGTTCCCGCATGGGCGGAGCTCGCGGCGGACAGGGCATGACGCGGGCAGTCACATGCCATAAACGAATGCAGACTACTCAAACACAGGAGGTGCTGACTATGAACGACACTGCCAGAGCGCTTATCGGGGCGCGCGTTATCGCCATAGTGCGCGGAGTGAGCGAGGAGGGCATACTGCCGCTGGCAAGGGCGCTTGAGGCCGGCGGCGTAAGGGCCATAGAGGTAACGTTCGACCAGCGCGACCCCGATTCATGGCCGCGCACGCTGCGCGCGATAGAGCGCATCGCCCGCGAGTTCGACGGGCGCGTGCTGCCGGGCGCGGGCACCGTGCTCACCCCGGCGCAGGTGGACATGGCCTTTTCGGCCGGCGCGCGCTACATCATATCGCCCGACGTGAACGAGGACGTGATAGCGCGCACCCGGGCGCACGGCCTGGCCTCGCTGCCGGGCGCGCTCACGCCCAGTGAGGTCATGCGCGCCGTGCGGGCGGGCTGCGACATAGTCAAGATATTCCCCGCAGGCGACCTGGGGCCCGGCTACCTGAAGAGCATACGCGCGCCGCTGGGCCATGTGCCCATGTTCGCGGTGGGCGGCATAAATGAGCGCAACGCCGCCGACTTCATCCGCGCGGGCGCGCTGAGCCTGGGCATAGGCGGCGCGCTGACCAACCGCGCGCTGATAGAGTCCGGGCGCTTCGACGAGATAACCGCCACCGCCGCGCGCTGCGTCGCCGCCTGCGCCCTCCCCTGACCCGCCCCACGCCACCTGATAAGGATAGCCCAGACGAAAAGCGGCAGGGCGCTGCATCACGATGCTGCGCTTTGCCGCTTTTCGTCCCACTAGCGGAGGGGTCGGCGTTTGGGTGAGTAACAGACACCAGCAGAACGCAGAGCAACACACATACCATTTGCAACAACGGCAGAGCGCCGTGAAAAAACGCCCCGCTCCGCCGCCTCCATCCCCCCAGCGGAGCGGCGGCGTTTCAAGGGGTAATAGGAGAATCCAAGGAGGATTTAGGGGGAACTCGCAATCCCCCTAATCCTCCTTGGCCGCCGGAGGCTGCCACATGGCTGCTGCCGCAGCCAAAACAGGCGCAAGAATGCGCCACACAGCTCGCAAGGCAGCGGAGGAACGCAAAGCAACACACATACCATTTGCAACAACGGCAGAGCGCCGCGAAAAAACGCCCCGCTCCGCCGCCTCCATCCCCCCAGCGGAGCGGCGGCGGTACAAAGGGGTGAGAAGAGAATCCAAGGAGGGA
>JBJEUC010000042.1:0-5951 GCA_051883635.1 Candidatus Fimadaptatus sp. | reverse complement strand
ACTTACCGTGACCGTTATCGTGGCCATACCCGTCATCATACTGCTTGTCGGCTTTATCGTATGGCGCAGAAGGAGGCATCTGTAATGGCCGATGAGAATCGGGTGCAGGGCGATAAGCAGCATGAGGAGAAGCATCCCGTGCTGGAAAGCGCTACTACCCTTACCGGAAAGCGAAAGAAGCACCACCCGGCTTTGGTGTGGCTGGTCTCGATAGTCTGCGTCGCAGTCATCTGCGGCGCGGGCTACTGGGCCGCGACCGAGCTGAAGCCCGAGGAGGAGATACCCGAGGCCACCCAGGCGCCCGACTACACCACGCAGCTGCTCAGCCACAGCACCGACGAGGTCGTGAGCGCCACCGTGAACTACGGCGGCCAGACCTACACCGTGCTCAACAACGGCGATGACGGCATCGCGATAGAGGGCATGGAGGGCTTCGGCCTCGACCAGAGCGCGGCCAAGACGCTGATAACGCGCGGCACCACGCTCACCACCCAGTCGACCGTGGCGGAGAACTGCGAGGATCTGGCGGCCTACGGGCTGGACAAGCCCCAGGCGACCATGACCTTCAAGTACACCGACGGCTCCGAGACCACGCTGGAGCTGGGCAACAAGTCGCCGCTTACCTATTACTACCTCAAGCTCGCGGGCGACAACACCGTGTACACCGTGTACTCCTCGGTGGCCACCACCATGATGACCACGCTGGAGTCGCTGCACACCGTGGAGCTGCCCGGCACGCTGGACGCCTCCGTGATAAGCTACGTAAAGCTGGAGCGCCCGGGCGCCTCCGTCGATACGCCCATTTCCGACGGCGATGAGACCGGCAAGCTGCTGGGCGACATGATGGGCCTGGAGGGACTGGACAGCACGCTGGGCGGGCTGACCCTGGCCACCGACGCGCCCACCGAAGCGCCCACGGCCCAGCCCGAAGCGACCGCTGATGCGACCGGTGCGACCGGTGCGGCCGGTGCGACCGGTGCGACCGGTGCGGATGAACCCGCCGCCGGGGAAGCTGCCGATACCGGCATGACCGTGATAGAGATAACCGAGCGCGCCGAGGACGACGACAGCCTGGGCATATCGGGCTACAAGCTGGTGCAGCCCTTCGAGTACGACGTCGACTCCGAGGCGCTCACGAAGCTCGCGAACAACATAAGCGCCATAACGATAAGCTCCTATGTGGGCAACGTGAGCGAGGAGAACAACCCCTACGGCATGGACAGCGCGATACGCCTGACGGCGCGCGACGCCAACGACGTGGAGCTGAGCTTCCTCATAGGCAACAAGGCCGACGCGACCAACAGCTACATCTGCATCGATGAGACCGGCGATGTGTACCTGACCCAGTCCTCGCTGGTAGAGTTTGCCCGCACGCTGACCGTGGCCGGCATAGTCGACCGCTTCGCCAACATCATCAACATCAAGTACGTGGACGGCCTGGATGTGACCACGCCGGACGGCAAGTACGAGCTCAAGATAGAGCGCGTGCCCGAGCTGGACGAGGAGGGCAACCAGAAGGTCGACGACAAGGGCAAGGACATCATAAACGAGGTCTACTACTTCAACGGCGAGGAGACCGAGGGCGACGCCTTCAAGAAGCTGTACCAGGAGGTCATAGGCATACTGGTCAACGGCATCAACGACGATTACAGCGTCGAGGGCGATGCGGTGGTCACGGTCACGTACCACCTGAACGTCGCGCCGAACGAGCTCACCGTGGAGTACGTGGAGAACGACCGCGATACCTACGCCGTGCGCCGCGACGGCAACACCTACTTCTACGTAAGCAAGTCCAAGATAAACGCGATGCTGGAGGCGCTGACTTCCTACGAAGCGTGATGGGAATCAAGAGTGGCGGGGGAGCAAGCTCCCCCGCCACTCCGAGCGTTGAAAAACCGGAGGTTTTTCAACGCGAATGGCCGGTCGCCTGAAATTCTGCGGAAGTTCCGGACGGCGACCGGAACGGGAATGCATTTTTCTCTGCAAACGTAAACGTTTGCTCCCGAAAAATGCCGGAAGTGACGTGCGCGCCGTCACTTCCGATTGAATGAGCTGTCCCGCGGAACTTTGTCCATTGTCTGGGTGGCGGGGGCAAGCTCCCCGACCCAAGAAATTGCCGCGCCCCCGCCGTACACGCCGCCGGGGGCGAATCAAGTCGAGAGGGCCTTCGGGCCCTCTCGAACTCTTCCGGGGGAAAGTACGGAGAAGCGGCGGTGCCTTGAGGTCGAAGGCAGCGCCCGGGGCGCGCAAACGGCATATGCGCTCTCCCGGGCGCCGTGCGCACGCTGGCGCAGGAGTGCGCTGCCAGATGCAGGCGGCTTCATGCGCGCCGCGCTATCTGCGTCACCCGGCGCGTGCAAATGTGTTTTTCTGCGTAACTTATTGGCAAAGCGGGCAAATTGTGATATCATAGCACGAGACAGGCACGCGTGGCGTGCGGAGACAATCATTACACAAGGGGGCGGTTGGGCTGACCGGGAATGAAGGCAAACTGGTGCGCCGTGTGGTGTCGTTTCACGGGGGCGACGCTTTTGAGCGCGACCTTGTCAGCATCAGCGGCGTGACGACCTGCATAGAGCGCATACCCGCGCCGGATCAACGCACTATGCGCGCGTGGGTGATGCAGCTGGATAGATATATTGACATGATAACCCCTCCGCGCTACACCGCGCTGGCGGGGATAAGCGACGACGACGGGGAAGAACTGCACAGCATGCGCGCCCAGGCCGCCGAGATGCGCGATGAGGCGCGCCGCGCGGACGAGGCGCGCGAGGAGGAGGAGCTGGACAGGCTGGCGGCCGAGGGACGCCGCCGCTCGGGCCGCGATGAGCCCCGCGCTCCCGAGGCCACGCGCGAGCAGCTCCGGCGCAGCTTCAGCCGCATGGACACGGGCGCGCCCACGGAGCAGCGCGCGGCCCGGAACAACGAGGAGGGCAGCTATGTGCGCCCGGCGGCGCGCGATACGCGGTCGGCAATGCGCAATTCGGAGGAGGACGAGCGCGGCGCAGGCCGCCCCGACGCGGCGGAGCGCCTGACCTACGAGAGCACGCGCCGCGCGCCCGAAGGCCCTGCGCCGAGCGCGCCGGAGCCGCCCCGGCCCCGTCCCCGGCCGCAGCCGCGCTCGGCGGAGTCGGTGATAAACAGCCTGGGGCTGGACGGCGCGCTGCTGTGCGCCGGGATAGCGGACGGCTCGTTTTTGCGCTATGTGCTGGAGCGGCGCATGATATTCGCTGCCTGGCGGCGCGGCTGGATAAACAAGCGCACCCGCGCCTATGTGGCCGATGCGTCGGTGAGCCAGGCGACCGTGGCCGAGCTGCAGCTGGCGGGCGTGCATATCGACGCGCTGCGCACGCGGGAATCGGGCACGGCGGCCAAGCGCGCGCAGAAGATAGCGCAGGCAGACGCCATATTCGACAGCGCCGAGGGCCTGCTGAGCGACGCGCGCGAGGGCAGGCTGGACCTTTCGGGCAAGCTGCTGGTGTGCGATACGCTGCGCTCGCGCCAGGCCGAGGAGCTGCGCTCGCTGGGGCTGTGGCGCGTGGCGGTGTTCACGCCCCGGCCCGAGGACACATACGTCTCCACGGCGGAGCTGGAGGCGATGCTGTCCTTCGTGGCGGAGAGCGAGTCGCGCTCGCTGCACGTTACCGACTGGGAAAAGCTGCTCAACGACGGGCGGCTGTACCAGGAGATGTTCGCGCTGCGCTGAGCGGAGGAGAGCATGACGAGGCTTGCTGAAAGGCGCGGCGGAGCCTATGCGCTGCGCGAGGGCGCGGAGCCGGATGCGGCACTGGAGCGGCTGGGCCGGTACGAGGAGCTGCAGGCGGCCGTGGAGCGCGAGCTGAACGCGGCGGCCGGGCGAATGGAGGAGCTGCGCGCCGCGGGCCGGCAAGGCTCGGCCACCTTCAGGCAGCTGCTGGCGCAGAAGCTGACCCTGGAGGGCATAATGGCCCGCTTCAGGGCATACGGATTGGCGGATGCCGCCGGACGCGCGCGGGAGTGAATGTACGGGCGCAATGCGCTTTTATAATAGGTAGATCGGGTGAGCATGAATTGTCAGATCTAAGGTCGACCTGAATTTGACGATGAAAGTGGGATTGAGCTTATTATGAAGCACAAAACCAATGGCGCGCAAGGCGCGCAACTCGAGAAGGACAATGTGCCTCCGCCTGCTCCGGCGGCAGACAAGCGCACGGACAGTGCGGCCCATGGGGCCGCTGCGCCGCGCCTCAGCCCGGCCCTGCGCATGAGGCAGCTTGCCTCGGGCGTGCAGACGGCGGCGGGCCGGCTGCATGAGAACATGAGCGGCATGTCGCTCAAAAACTTCAGCATGCGCCGCGTGCTGAGCCAGGCCAAGCTGTCGCTCACCTCCGGCTGGTACACCAAAGGCGAGCGCTCCAGCCAGGACCGCGCGCGCCTGCTGGCGCTCAACTACACGGCCAACATAATCGCCAACCTCATCGGCGGCAGCTTCCTCACGGGCCTGCTGCTGCTGATGGACGCCGACGACAGCTTCATAGGCACCATAAGCATGATAGGCGTGGCTGCCAACATGCTGCAGATGTTCGCGCCGCTGCTGCTGGAGCGCTTCAAGCGCCGCAAGCCCCTGCTAATGACCATGCGCGCCGTGATAATGGTGATAAACATACTGGTCATAGGCCTGATACCGCTGGCGCCGGTGGGGCGGCAGGCGCAGCTGGCCTTTACGGCGCTGTGCGTGGCGGTCGTCAACCTGCTCAACGCCCTGTCCGCGCCCGGCATAAGCGTGTGGCACCTGCAATCGATACCGCCGCGCGTGCGCTCGGGCTTCTTCTCGCTGGTGACGATGACGGTGGGCGCGGTCGTGGCCATATTCAACCTGGGCGGCAGCGCGCTGGTGGACGTGTTCAAGGCGAACGGCAACGAGTACGGCGGCCTGCTCACGCTGCGCCTGATAGCCTTTGCGCTGTTCATACTGGACTTCTACCTCTACGGCCGCATAAAGGAGTATCCCTATGAGAGCGCGGCGGAGCGGTTCACGATAAAGGACCTCTTTACCCTGCCGCTCAAGAACCGCCTCTACCTGCGCACGATAGCGATAGTGTTCCTCTGGAACGTGACGGCCAACATACCGGGCTCGTACTACACGGTGTACCTGCTCAAGAACCTCAATATCTCCTATACCTACATAATGACGATGAACATGCTCAACGTGCCGATAGTGCTGCTGCTCACGCGCGTGTGGAGCCGCATATCCAGCGGCCGCTCGCCCTTCCGCATACTGTGGATGGGCATGAGCATGTACCTTTTGCACTACGTGGGCCTGGCGCTTGTGACCGAGCAGACGCTTTTCATCTATCCGATAACGCTCATATGGGCCTTCGTGATGGCGATAGGCATAAACCTGCCCTTTGCCAGCATACCATATGTGAACATACCGCGCGAGAACCAGACGGTGTTCATAGGCTTCTACTCGACCGTAGCCAACTTTGCCGCGCTCATAGGCGTTACGATAGGCAAGTACTTCATCGCCGCGACCGAGGACGTGAACATAAACATACTGGGCTTTGAGATGGTCAACAAGCAGTACATGCTCCTGCTCACGGCGGGCCTTATGGCCATAGCGGTGCTGCTGATACGCCATATCGACCGCATAACGCCCTATGAGGACGGCTGAGATACGCCGCGCCGCCCCGGGCAAAAAGTGGTTAAAAGAGCAGAGCAAGGTTGACAAGTTAACGCGGGATACAGTATACTACCGTTATAATACTTGCGATTGAAACGTCGGCGTGTGCGATGCTCGCCGATGCCAGGCTGTCAAAGACCCGGGAGAGCTCGAGAGGGCCGCGGCCCTCTCGAGCTTCAATCGAATCCGGCGGCGTGTACGCCGGATTCGCGGCGATTTCTTCGCAGGGGAGTCTGCCCCCGGAGAAGAAACTGCGAGGGGGTGGCAGTGGCGGGGGAGCTTGCTTCCC
>JBJEUC010000041.1:0-5976 GCA_051883635.1 Candidatus Fimadaptatus sp. | reverse complement strand
GGCGGCCCGCCGCGGCGCGCGCGCGCCGCGAGGAGCGGGACGAGGACTGGGAGGAGCAGGACGCGCCCGAGCGCCCGCGCAACCGGTTCATGGCCTGGCTGGAGTCCATGCGCATAGTGGAGGAAGTCCCTCAGGACGAGCGCCCGCGCCGCCGCGCGCGCGAGGACGGGGCGGACCATGAGGACGAGCGCCCGCGCCGCCGCGCTCCTGAGGAGCGGGAGCGCAGGGACGTGCGTTCGCGCCGCCGCCCGCCGGAGCCCGACTACGAGGACGAGGACGACGGCCGCGAGGACGGCGGTCGCCGCAGTCCGGTGCCGGTGCCTACCGGCAGGCAGCGCCGGGGCGAGATAGCCGAGTACACCGAGGACTACGCGGACGACGCGGCCCGGGATGCGGAAGATGCCGCGCAGGGGACGGAGCCGGTCGGGCGCGCAGAAGCCGCCCATGAGGAAGCGCCCGCCGCGCACAGCGAGGAAGCGCATGAGGAAGCGCCCATCGCGCACGCAGAGACTGCTCAGCCGATGGAGCCTGCCGCGCAGGAGGGCGAATATGTCGCGCGCACAGGCGTCGCGCGCGAAGCGGAGCCTGCCGACGCGATAGAGAGCGCGTCCCTGGACGACATCGGCGATGAGCCGGTGCCGCGCCGCAGGCGTGCGCGCCGTGAGGCGGCACAGCCCGTGAGCGCACCGCAGGAGGCCGAAGCGCCCGCGCAGGCCGAGGATGCCGCCCCGGCCGGGGACGCCGACGCAGCGACCGCCGTGCCGGAGGAGAGCGCGGCGCCCGCTGAGGACGACAGCCTGGAGCAGCGCTACATAAGCGCCTCGCTGGAGGGCAAGCGCCGCATACTGCTCGACCACTGGCAGGAGGCCTTCGCGCAGAAGCTGGTCATACCCGCCAAGGAGGACAAGCTGCGCGCCATAACGGGCATGGTCGAATCGATACTCGATGCGTGCCCGGACGAGTATGCGCTGGGCGAGCGCTGGGAGAAGATAGAGGAGCTACTGGAGCGCTACTCCTCGGCCGTGGTGGCGGAGTACGGCTACCGCTCGCTGCTTGCGTCCGTGCAGGCGGAGGAGCAGCAGCGCATGTACGGCCGGCCGGACGACTCCGCTCCGCGCGGCGAGCCGCAGACGCCCAGGCTGGCCACGTCCCGCGCGCCCGTCGCTGAGCCGGACGCGGTGGAGGCCGAGCCGCAGCCCGACGAGCCGGAAACTGCTGAGGAATATGCCGACGAGCCCGCCGGGGACGAGCCGGAGGACTGGGATACGCCCGAGGCCGACCAGGGCCGCTCGGCGCGCAGGGGCTATGGCAGCGAGTTCGACTACGAGCCCGAGCGCAGGCGCGGCGCGCTGGGCCGGCTCATGGACAGGGTGAAGGAGCGCGGCGCGCGCGGCGGCGCTGAGGACGGCGGCCACGCGGGCAGGGAATCGCGCATGGGCCGCATAAGGCAGCTGTTCCGCCGCGGCGATGTGCTGGACTATTCCTCGGACGAGCCCGAGGAGCCGCTGGACGATTTCGACACCGACCAGCAGCACGAGCGCTCCGACGCAGACAACGAGATAACCGTCACCTATGACGACGAGCCCGGCGAGCGGGCGGACTATTCTACCGCGCGCGCCCACTCCCGCGACGCGGGCGATTACCGTGCGCAGGGGGATGACTACGCCGTCGAGAGGAGCTATGGGCCGTCGCGTTCGCGCGATGCCTACTCCCGTGATGCGGGCGACTACCGCGACGCGCAGGGAGATGACTACGCCGTTGAGCGGAGCTATGAGCCGCCGCGTTCGCGCGAGACCTACTCCCGTGACGCGGGCGATTACCGCGACGCGCAGGGGGAGGACTACGCCGTCGAGCGGAGCTATGAGCCGTCGCGTTCGCGCGAGGCCTATTCCCGCGACGCGGGCGATTACCATGCGCAGGGGGATGACTACGCCGTCGAGCGGAGCTATGTGCCGTCGCGTTCGCGCGACGATTCGCCGTGGCGTCGGCCCGAGCCTGCCCCGGAGCTGAGCGTATATGACGAGAACAGCGAGGACTATTCGGCGGATCGCCCCGACTATTCGCAGGACTACGCCGACGACGAGGCGCGTCCCGACTACGGCAGCCGGTACGTGCGCGCCAACTATGCCGAAACCGGCTATGCGCGCCCCGGCTCCTATGAGCGCGGCTACGTGCGCGCGGACGCCGTGAACCGGCCCCTGCAGCGCGACTACGGCGAGCGCGGCTATCGCACCCGTCCGCAGGGCGGCAACGAGGAGCAGACCGGCGAGGACAGCGACGACCGCTGGCGAAGATGCTCGCCCACAAGGGATGACGGCGACGGGATGGGCGCGTCGCAGGAAGGTACGGATGACAGAGGCCGCGCGGGCGCAGCCGGGCGCGGCCTGATGGGGCTGCTGGGGCGGATGGTGTTCACAGCGGCCCTGGCTGACAGCGGGGATGAAGCGCGGGAGGGCGCGGGCGTGCGCGGATTGCGCGCTCGGCTGGGGCGCAAGGTGTTCGCATCGGCCTTGGCGGCCAGCGCTGACGAAGCGGGTGATTCAGGCAATGACTGCAAACGCGGCGTGCGAGGTCTGATGAGCCGCAGGTCGTGCGCGTCGGCCTTGGCCGCCAGCGATGCCGAAGCGGGCGATGCAGGCGATAGCGGTACGCGCGGCTTGCTGGACAGCAGTGTATTTGATTCGGTTCTAGCCGATAGTAATAAAGGAGCGCATGGCGTCGCGGGCAATGGCGGCAAGTGCAGTCGGCTGGGGTGCAAGGCGTTCGCGTCGGACTTCGCTGCCAGCGCTGACGAAGCGGGTGATGCAAGCGATAGCGGTACGCGCGGATTGCGCGGTCTGCTGAGCCGCAAAGTGTTCGCGTCGGCCTTAGCCTCCAGTGCTGACGAAGCGGGCGATGCAGGCAATAGCGGCACGCGCGGCCTGCTGGACAGCAGTGTGTTCGATGCGGTTCTATCTGATAGTAATAATGAAGCGAATGGTGTCGCGGGCAATGGCGGCACGCGCGGTCTGTTGAGCCGCAAAGTGTTCGCGTCGGCCATTGCCGCCAGCGATGCCGAAACGGGTGATGCAGGCAATGACTGCATGCGCGGCTTGCTCGGTCTGCCAGACAGCAGCGTATTCGATGCGGTTCCAGCCGATAGTAATAATGAAGCAAATGCCGTCGCGGGCAATGACGGCGTGCGCGGGTCTGGCGCTGGCTCAGGCAAGCGCGGCCTGCTGAGCCGCCTGGTGTTCACATCGGCCTTCGCCGACAGCGAGGACGAATCGCAGCGCGGCGCGCCCGATGGCGATGACTACGACTCCCGACAGAGCGCTATCAGGCGCAGGGGCGTGCGGCCGGGTGCGCGCATGGAGCGCGGGGCGCGGGGGTATCTTAGGATGGCGGGCACACTGGCGCTGCTGGCCGTGCTGGGCGCGGGCGCGTGCGCGGGCCGCGTGGTGTACGAGGTACTCAGGTACGACGGGGCCTTCTATCAGGGGCTGTATCTGGACGGCGTGGAGCTGGCCGGCATGACGCTGGAGGAGGCCGAGGGCGCGGTCAACGCGCTCAACGCCGCGCGGGTGGAGGCGGTCCACCTGAGCGTGACGTATGCCGGGGAGAGCTACGATATCGACAGCGCCGGGCTGGGCGTGAGCCTTGATACGCGCAGTCGGCTGGAGGAGATGTGGAGCGTGGGCCGCGAGGGCGGCATCGCGGCGCGCTATGCGCAGCTTGAGCGCGCCCGGGAGCAGGGCGTGCATGAGCAGACCTCGCTCTCGTACAGCGAGGCGGCGCTGGACGGCTTCCTTGGCGGCATAAAGGAGGCCGTGGACCGCGAGCCGCGCGACGCGGTGATTAAGTTCAGCCCCAACGCCGAGAACAAGTTTGCGATAAGCGAAAGCGCGAGCGGGCGCGAGGTGGACCTGACGGCGCTCAAGGCGGACGCGCGCGCGGCGCTGGCCGGGGGCAGCTTCGCCGTGGAGCTGGCGCCCAAGCGGCTGGAGCCGGCCTTCAGCACGGCGGACGCGCGCGCCTGCACGGGCAGGCTGGTCCGGTACGGCACCAATATCAGCTCCTCCAACTCATCGCGCACCGCCAACATCAAGCTGGCGCTCAGCTTTTACCACGGGCTGCGCGTGGAGCCGGGCCAGCAGGTCGACTTCAACAAGCTGGTGGGCGCGCGCACCGAGGCGCGCGGGTTCAAGCCCGCGCCGGAATACTCCAACGGCGAGATAGTGGACGGCATAGGCGGGGGCGTGTGCCAGGCGTCCACCACGCTGTACGGCGCGCTGCTGCGGGTGGGCGTGCGCATAGACGAGCGCTACAACCACTCCATGACGGTGGGCTACGTGCCCCGCTCGCAGGACGCGGCGGTGGTCTACCCGGGCAAGACGCTCTCGTTTACCAACACGACGGGCTACCCGCTGTTCTTTACCACCAGCGTGACAGCGGACAGGGCCACCGTGACCATATACGGCTACGACGTGTATCCGGGCAGGACGGTCTCGATAGAGAGCGAGATACTCTCGGTGGATGCGGCGAAGGTGAACACCTATGCCGACCCGGGCTATCAATATACGACAGAGCCCGGCCAGATAGTGACCGTGACCACGCCAAGCGACGGCGTTACCAGCCGCGCGTACCGGGTGCTCACGGACGACGCCACCGGCCGCGAGGTGAGCCGGGAGCTGCTCAGCAAGGATACCTACCGCCGCCGGGACGGGGTAAGGTACCGGGGCGGCGAATGATGAAAGACAGCTTTTCGGCGGCCGGGGGGCTGCCGCTTGGGATCCAGTATCACACGAGATGAAGGGGGATTTTGCTATGTTTGGTGACGCGAATATCGCAATATTTGCCGGCAGGGGCGGCAAGACGTTCGCCGAGCGGATGTGCGCGTATATGGGCTGTCCGCTGGGCGAAAGCGAGGTCATACGCTTTTCCGAGGGTACCAGCTTTGTGCGCTTTCAGAAGTCGGTGCGCGATCGCGACGTTTACCTGGTCCAGCCCATGGGCCTCAATCCCAACGATCAGTTCGTAGAGATGCTCTTCTGGCTGGACGCCTTCAAGCGCTCGAGCGCGGCGTCCGTCACGGTCATCATGCCCTATTTCGCCTATGCCAAGGGCGACAAGAAGGACGAGCCGCGCGTGTCCATACGCGGGCGCGTGTGCGCGGACTGCATAGAGATGGCCGGCGCCGACCGCATAATGGTGATGGATCTGCATTCCCCCCAGGTGATGGGCTTCTTCACCCGGCCCATGGATCACCTTTATGCGCTGCCGATGCTCTGCGAGGCCTTCCGCCGCATGGATATACCGCTGGACGAGACCGTGGTGGTGTCGCCCGACGCGGGCTTTGCCAAGCAGGCGCGCCGCTTCGGCGCCAAGCTGGGCCTGCCCGTAGCGATAGGCGACAAGCGCCGCGTGGCGCACGACGAAAAGGCCGAGGTGCTGGAGATAATCGGCGACGTGAAGGACAAAAACGCGCTCATAGTCGACGACTTCACTATCTCCGCCGGCACGCTGTGCAACCTGGCCAAGCAGCTCAAGGATCGCGGCGTGAAGCGCATATTCGCGATGCTGAGCCACAACATCATCTCCGCTGAGGGCGTGGAGCGCGTGAACAAGTCCGACATAGAGTTCGTGCTCTCCACCGACACGGTCGACAACCCCAACATCAAGGGCCAGCCCAAGTTCAAGACCGTTTCGGTGGCCCCGCTCTTTGCCGAAACGATAATCCGCTACTACAATTACGACTCGATAAGCCCGCTGTTCACCTCGGTGCCGGAGAGCATAATGCCCTATACCATCATCCCGTAAGCCGCGGGCGGGGGCTCGCGCGCGGAGCATACGGGCATTTCAGGGGGCGCAGCCGCAGTGCTGCGCCCTTTGCATATGCCATATATTGAGAAAATCACTCCAAATACTACAAAAGTATTTCAAAACAGTTGCCAAGCACCCGAAAAGATGCTATAATATGTGTGACGGAGATAGAAG
>JBJEUC010000040.1:0-5976 GCA_051883635.1 Candidatus Fimadaptatus sp. | reverse complement strand
CCTACGAGGCGCTCAAGGTCTACATCCAGATGAACATGGACGGCCTCAAGGACGCGGTGGTCAGGATGCTGGCGGGCGAGCGCGTTGAGATAAACACCGGCACCTTCACGAACGACATGACCACCTTTGCCGGGCGTGACGACGTGCTGACACTGCTGGTGCATCTGGGGTACCTGTCCTACCGCCGCTCGGACAAGACGGTGTGCATACCCAACGACGAGGTCTCCCAGGAATACGTAAACGCCATCAGCACCATGGACTGGAGCGAGGTGACGCGCGCCATACTGGCCTCCAAGCGGCTGCTGGAGGCCCTGTGGGCGATGGACGGGGATGCGGTTGCCCGGGGCCTCGACAGGTCTCACGAGGAGATATCCATTCTTCAGTACAACGACGAGAACTCGCTGTGCTGCACGATAAACCTGGCGTTCTACTACGCCCGGGAGTATTACACGATGATTCGTGAGCTGCCCACGGGCAAGGGCTTCGCGGACGTCTGCCTGATACCGCGCAGGCTGCACGCCGACAAGCCTGCGGTGGTGATCGAACTGAAAAGGGACAAGGACGCGCAGGGCGCCATCTGGCAGATAAAGCAGAAGCACTATGTAAACGCACTGGAGGACTACAAGGGCAACCTGCTGCTGGTGGGCATCAACTATGACAGGGACAAGAACCACAGCTGCGTTATCGAAAAGGTAACGCTCTGACGGACGGACGGCATACTTCGCCCTCGCCGGGCTTCCCGAAGTGTTATGGGGAAGCCCGGCGAGGGCTTTTTGGTCACTGAGGATGCATGGGGCGGTCGCAGAAATGCTTATCGACAGCCCCACGGCGGCTGTTGAAGAAGGCCCGGGTGGCGGAGGTCAGGGCGGAGAAGCGTCCGCCCGGCGAATCATGCTCGCGGCAGGAAAAGCCTGCGGCAACAGAGAATATCAGCAATGGCGGCATTCGCAGGCAGCCGCTGCGCTGCGAATGCGGCGGGCATTATGCGCATATCCGGCGATGTGAGGATGTGACCTCCAATAGACAGAGTGACCTTCTATACGTTCGTGGTGCTGGCCATGGTGCTGGGCCTGCCGATAGCGTCCCATCAGCTGCGGAGGAGGCCGAGCGTATTTCGGTATGTCAATCTCCTGCTGCTGGGGATATACCTGTTTGCCAACCTCTATCTGACGCTGCTGTCGCGTCAGGCGGGCCCTTTCCCCAAAGTTGAGCTGACACCGCTCTGGTCATACAGGGCCGCGCTCGGGGGCGACGACTCCCTTCGGGAGGAGGTCATACTCAACATACTGCTCTATGTGCCGCTGGGCTATCTTCTGCACTATGCGTTTCCGAAGCTCGGCTGGTGGCAGGTGATACTGACGGGCTTTGTGATGTCTGTGCTGACGGAGACCGCGCAGCTGGTCTTCAGGCTCGGCCTCTGCGAGGTGGACGACCTAATCTCCAACACGCTGGGCACGGTCATCGGCGTGGGGGCATACAGGGCCTACAAGAGATTCGGAAAAGGGGAAGGCCAATGCGGCGGGCGAGTTCGTTGAACGCTGTGTGGCCTTCCCGTGCGTTTTGGGCAATCTGCGCGGCGGGGTATCCTGACGGCATGGCTGCGTTGACTTATCGCGCCGCGCCCTATATAATGTAGGCAGCGCTTTACGCGCCGGAAGGAGTTCATCATGCCGAAACTCAGAAAAATGCTGGGCCGCATCGACGCGCCCGAAACGGTGGCGCTTATGCGCCTGATAGAGACGCAGAGTCAGGCCACGCTGGCGCGCTGGGCCATAGGCTACGCGCGCAGCTGCTGCCTTGCGCTGTACGAGGCGGCGTCGCCCGGGGACGCTCGCCCGCGCGCCGCGCTCGACGCCTGCGCCGGATACCTGGACGGCGGCAGTCTGGCCGGGGCCAGGCAGGCCATACGCGAAGCCGTGCAGGCCGCCCGCGAGGCCGCCGAACCGGTCGCGCAGGCCGCCGCGCGGGCCATATCCACCGCCTGCGCCACCGTGACCACTCCCACGAACGCCCTGGGCTTTCTGTTCTACACCGCCGCCGCGGTGGCCTACTCCGAAGCCGGGACCGGGCGCAGCGCGGAGGAGTACGACGCGCTGGCGACCCGCGAGCTGGAGCGCGCGCTGGACTCGCTGCGCGCAACCGCCGTGGCGGACGAGCCGCACCCGGCGCGCATCAACTGGAACTGCTGACGACAGGAGGTCAGGCACATGGCTACGCTGCATCTGATGGTGGGTCTGCCCTGCAGCGGCAAGACCACCGAGGCGCGCCGGCTCGAGCGCGAGCTGGGCGCGCTGCGGCTCACGCCCGACGAGTGGCAGACCGCGCTGTTCGGCGACGACGCCTTCGAGCCGGAGCACAACGCGCGCCACTCTACCGTCGAGCGCCTGCTGTGGAACATCGCCCGCCGCGCGCTGGAGCTGGGCGTGGACGTGATACTCGACTACGGCTTCTGGGCGCGCGAGGAGCGGGACGCGCTGCGCGCGCAGACCCATGCGCTGGGCTGCGCCTGCCGCGTGCACTACATGGACGTGCCACTGGAGGAGCTTGTCGCACGTGCAACTGTGCGCAATCGCCTGTCCGGACATGAGCCGATATTCACCATCGCGCCGGAGCAACTGCGCGAGTGGGCGGGGATGTTCGAAGCGCCGGATGAGGACGAGCTGAGCATGTGACGCGGGGGAGGGGGTACATGGCGAAGGGGCCTGGGCGGGGCCTCGGCACGCTGGTCAGTCAACAAGCCGTGCGCTTGCGCGAACAGTTCCTTCCTTAATAATGGGCGCTGTGTCGAAATCTCCGGGAGTGCCTGAGAGAACCGCACCCCGGCGTGTACCCGGCGCTTCCGCCAGCAGCCACCGCGCACACGCAGCAGCGCCTGCGGCGGGGGAGCGTGCCCTGTTCGCCGCCGCGTCGGCACCCGCACGGGCGGCGCGTCCCTTCGCGCGTGCGCTATGCTGAGGCACATTTGAGTGCCTGAGAGAACCGCATCCCGGCGTATACCCGGCGCTTCCGCCAGCGGCCACCGCGCAAACGCGGCAGCGCCTGCGGCGGGGGAGCGTGCCCTGTTCGCCGCCGCGCTCGGCAACTTGCTGCGCCTGCGGTCGTTGAGGTTCCCTCATGCGCCGCTGCGGGGCCGTGCGCCCGTTTTCCCTGACATTCAGTGAGCCTGCGCAAGGCCTGGGGAGGTTTGCATTCATGAAACGCATAGTGGGCATAGTGCCGACGGCAAAGCTGTTTGAGACCGACGACTTTTACAGGGACAACTACATATTCGTAAACAACTACGCAAAGCGCGTGGCCGCATGCGGTGGCATACCCATGGGCCTGCTGGCCGATGACGGCTATGCCTTTGAGGAAGCGCTCGCGCGCTGTGATGCGCTGCTGCTGTGCGGCGGAGGGCGCATATTCCCGTACCACTTTCAGGCCGTGCAGCATGCCGTGGAGCGCTCAAAGCCCCTGCTGGGCATTTGCCTTGGCATGCAGGCGATACACAGCTACTTCCGCGTGGCGGACGAGGCCGCGCGGCGCGGCTGGACGGGCGAGCTGCTTGAGCTGTACGAACAGATGAAGCGCGAACGCGTCATGTTCACGCTGCCCGTGGAGCATCACTGGGACGTGCATATGACGCGCGACAACGTGAACCAGTGCAAGCATCCGGTGCATATCGCTCCGGGCACGCACCTGCGCGCGCTGCTGGGCGCGGACTGCGTGCCGGGTGCGTCCATGCACCGCTACCGCATAAACGAGCCCGCGCCGCAGCTGACGGTGGCGGGCACGACCGCCGACGGAGTCGTCGAGGCGGTGGAGCAGGGATGTAACGTGCTGGGCGTACAGTTCCATCCTGAGGTGGACGGCGAGCTGGACGCGCTGTTCCGCTTCATCTGCGGCACGCTCCCGGACGCGCGCTGAGCGGACGCACTGCTGCCTGGCCGCGCGTATCGCGCCACGGACAGGCGGGGCGGCGACTCCCGCAATGCCCACTATATCGCCGACCGCGCGCGCACAGTGCCGCGCAAGGCCTTCATGCACATTTGCCCTTGCCTGCAGGCAGGCCATGCGCTATAATACGTGTGTGCAAACCGTTAAGTCACCGCGCACGACTAAACAGCAAAGGAGCCTTCCTCTATGAGCAGTTCAAGCGACGCCCTCCTGGTGGAGATACTGCCCAGCCCGCGCCAACTGGCCTTTCAGGAGCTTGAGTTTTACGCCTTCATACACTTCACCGTCAACACGTTCACCGGCCGTGAATGGGGCGACGGCACTGAGCCCGAGTCGATATTCAACCCCGAGCTCATGGACGCGAACCAGTGGGTACAGGCGATAAAGGCCGCCGGCATGCGCGGCCTGATACTGACCTGCAAGCATCATGACGGCTTTTGCCTGTGGCCCAGCCGCTATACCGAGCACAGCGTAAAGAACTCGCCCTATAAGGGCGGCCGGGGCGACATAGTGCGCGAGGTGGCCGATGCCTGCGCGTCCGCCGGGCTGCGCTTCGGCGTGTACCTCTCGCCCTGGGACCGCAACAGCGCCCTGTACGGCCAGGGCAAGGCCTATGACGATTACTTCGTCGCCCAGCTGACCGAGCTGCTGACCCAGTACGGCCCGGTGTTCAGCGTGTGGTTCGACGGTGCCTGCGGCGAGGGTCCCAACGGCAAGCGCCAGTACTACGACTGGGAGCGCTACTACGCCGTGATACGCGAGCTGCAGCCCGACGCCTGCATAAACGTATGCGGCCCGGACGTGCGCTGGTGCGGCAACGAGGCCGGTCATACCCGCGTCTCCGAGTGGAGCGTGGTGCCCGCGCGCATGCGCAACACCGAAAAGATAGCCTCCGCCAGCCAGCAGTCCGACGACGCATCCTTCCGCCAGCGCCCGATAAAGGCCGCCGACCAGGACCTGGGCAGCCGCGAAGTGCTCCGGGACGAGCAGCGGCTCATATGGTACCCCGCCGAGGTCAACACCTCCATCCGCCCGGGCTGGTTCTACCACGCCAGCGAGGACGGCGCCGTGAAGCCGCTCGACGAGCTGATGCGCGTGTACCTGGGTTCGGTGGGCGGCAACGCCACCTTCCTGCTCAACATACCGCCCATGCCCTCGGGCCTCCTGCACGAAAACGACGTGGCGCGCCTGCGCGAGATGGGGGAGACCCTGGCTGACTGGTTCCGCGTCAACCTGCTCGACCGGCCCGACGCGCAGCTCTCGGCCAGCCCCTGCCAGCCGGGCTTCAGCATAGACCTCGCCCGCCGCGACGGCTACGGCGGCTGCTACAAGACGCCCGACGGCTCATCCTGCGCCACGATAGAGGCGCGCTGGGCCGAGCCCGTGCATATGCGCCATCTGGTGCTCAAGGAGGATCTGCGTTACAGTCAGCGCATAGAGCGCTTCGCCGTGGAGCTGCTCAGCGGCGGAACGTGGAGCCGCGCCTGCGAGGGCACCGTGGTGGGCCACAAGCGCATAGTGCCGCTGGACGCCACCGCCGAGGCGCTGCGCGTGCGCATACTTGACAGCTGCGTATCGCCCACGCTGGCATTCATCGGGGTGTACGCATAGGCGTGAGGTGCGGGCAACTTCTGCGCGGCCATACTGCGCGACGAGCCGCTGTACATCCCCGGCGAGGAGGGCATCAAGGGGCTCACCCTCTCCAACGCGATAATGCTATCTTCCTGGCTGGACAGGACCGTTGAGCTGCCGCTGGACGAGGACCTGTTCTACAACGAGCTGATGAAGCGCGCCGCTACGTCCCGCTTCGACGGCAAGTACTGATTCCTGAGCCGGGCGGGGGAATAGGGAACGCCCCCGCCCGGCCCCTTTCGCTTGTTTTAGCGCGAGAGGCCTCAATTAACCGCCGATTAACACTTGCGGGTATTGACAGATCTGCCAGCGCGTGCTATAATATATCTTGTTCGTGTGAGTTGAATACTTCTGCGGGGCATTAGCACAGTTGGTAGCGCGCAACGTTCGCATCGTTGAGGTCAGGGG
>JBJEUC010000039.1:0-5979 GCA_051883635.1 Candidatus Fimadaptatus sp. | reverse complement strand
ATCCCGAACAAAATGGTATGCGCGTCAGGCCAGCGCGATTACGCCCGCTCCCCCTCAGCCAGCGCGGCCCCCAGCAGCGGCGTGAGCTCGCCGCCGTACAGTATCGCCAGCTCGTGCAGCGGGCGGGTGAGGCACACGTACAGGAGCCGCCCGTCCAGCGGCGTGTCGGCAAAGCAGCGGCGGCCCGCATCGGCCATTATCACGCAGTCGAACTCCAGGCCCTTCACCCCGGTAGCCAGCGCCGCCACCACGCCGCCGCCGTAGGTGTCGCTGCCAGAGTCCAGCAGGGCGACGTTCAGCGCGGCGGGCAGCGCGCGCACCAGCTGCTTTAGCTCCTTGGGTGTGCGCCCTATTATCGCTATGGTGGAGTACCCGGCGGCCAGGTATCCGCTCACGAGCGCGCCTATCTTTTCCGCCTGCTCGCGGGCCGAGGCAAAGCGCTCGAAGCGGGGCGGCGCGCCGTGGCGCAGCACGGGCCGGGCCTCGACCTGACCGGGCACGGGCTGCGCGCGCGCAACGCAGGTGGCGGTGGTCATTATCTCCACGGTGTTGCGGTAGCTGGTGACGAGGTCGTGGCGGGTGACGTCGCCGCCGAACACGCCCTGCGCCACCTCGTTCCAGTCGCTTATGCCCCGGTAGGCATGCACGCCCTGCATCAGGTCGCCCACTATCGTGAAGGAGCTGTTGCCGGTAAGGCGGCGCAGCAGCATGAACTCAAACGGCGAAAAGTCCTGCGCCTCGTCTATCACCAGGTGGCGTATGTCCCTGCGCGGCAGGGCGAACATGCGCGCGGCTATCAGGTAGAGCGGCGCAATGTCCTCGCTCTCTATGCGGCGCGGCGAGATGTGGTCGAGCGTGTAGCGCGCGGCCTCGCCTCCGCGCGCGCGCCAGAAGTCGATGAGCGCCTCGACCGCGTCCAGCTTTGGGAAGCTCGCAAGCGTCTGCTTTACGAAGTCGTTCACGCCCGAGTGGGCGCGCTTTATCTGCTCGTCGCGCTGGTCGAACAGGCGGCGTATCTTGGCGCGGCGCTCCTCGCCGTCGGGCAGGGTCTGGCAGAGGCGGTCCACCTTGCGGTCGCACAGCTCGGTTATGCGCTCCTCGACCTCGGAGGCGGCGCTCTTCACCTGCTGCCGGAGGAGCTTGCCGAACTCGGTCAGCCGCCGCTCCAGCGGGTGGGGCCGCGCGTCCTCCATCATGAAGCGGTAGACGGCCTCGCTGCTCATCACGGTCACGGGGCCGTAGACTATGTCGCCGTGGCTGGCGAAGCGCCGCTCGTATTCGTCCATGTATGCGTCCAGCTCCCGCATGAGCGCCAGCGAGCCCTTCTCGCGCAGCACGCGCGCCAGCAAATCCCGGTCGGCCTGCTCCAGTGCGAGCATGTCGCTCAGGCGGTCGCTTGCGTCCACGCGGGGCAGGCGCTTGCCCATGAGCGAGCCTATCAGCAGCGGGAAGGTGGTCTGCACAACCTTGTCCACGCCCAGGTCGGGCAGCACGCCCGATATGTAGTCCAGGAACAGCGGGCTGGGCGCGAGTATCATCATCTGCTCGGGCCGGAGCCTGTCCTGATAGGCGTAGAGCAGATAGGCTATGCGGTGCAGCGCGATGGTGGTCTTGCCGGAACCGGCCACGCCCTGCACTATCAGGGGGCGGTCGGGCTTGTGGCGTATAACGAAGTTCTGCTCGGCCTGAATGGTGGTGACTATCTCGCGCAGGCGGTCGGAGCCCACCGAGCCCAGCACGGATTGCAGGTAGGCGTCCTGCGACACCACGTCCGTGTCGAATATGGTCTTAAGCTCACCCTGCTCTATGCCGAACTGGCGCTTGAGCAGCAGCTCGCCCCGCACCTCGCCGTCGGGCGCGGTGTAGTGCATGGGGCCCAGCTGGCCCGAGTAGTACAGGTTGGCCACGGGCGAGCGCCAGTCCACCACCTCGATGTCCAGCGAATCGCGCCGCGTGACGCCATGCTTACCTATATAATAGGTGTCGGTGTACTTGTGGCGGCGCGGCTTGAAGTCCACGCGGGTGAAGTAGGGCTTGTCCGCCGCCAGATGCAGATTGCGCAGCGCGAACTCGTCGCGCGCATACATCATCTCGCGCAGCGGCACCGCGTCCGGGTCGAACCGGCGCGCTTCCATCAGCTTTTTGTGATCGTCGCTCAGGGCCGCCTCTGCCAGGGCGGTCTCCTGTGCGATAACCGTGAGAGTCCTTTGTATGTGGTCCAGTTCTTCCCGGGCAGCCGGGTGCTCGATTGCGGCCATAAACGCCTCCTTTGCGCGGTCGGTCGTATTGTGTAAAAACGCGGAGGTATATTTTAACGCGAAATGCGGCCCATGTCAACCGCAGACGCGCTTTTTTCGTAATTTAACCGGAAATCGCACTCGTGCCGCGCGCGCCTGTCGAACGATTCCCGCCCGGCCCGGCAGGAAAAGCGCCAGGTGGGATAGAATAGATAAGCGCTTGAATGGGCGGGCAGTTTTGACGGCATGCTGCGGATACGAAGCCTGGCCCGAAGGGAGGGTGTGCATGCCGTTTTGTCTGGAACCGGCGCATGTTAAACGGCGCATGCACAGACAGATAAGCGCGATAAGTATCGACCGCATATGCGGGGGCGGGCACAGAGCCGTCCCCGGAGAGGAACTGGAGGGCCTGATGCGCTCCATAAGGCGGCTGGGCCTGCTCATGCCGCTGCTGGTCAGGCCGCGCGGCGAGGGCTACGAGCTCATCGCGGGGGCGCGCCGGCTGGCGGCCTGCCGCGCGCTGGGCATGGACGAGGTCGAGTGCATAGTGATGCCCGCGCTGGAGGAGGAGTGCCTGCTGGCGGCCCTGGCGGAGAACGCCTGCCGCGCCGCGCCCCCTGCGGCGGACACCGAAGCCCTGCGCCGCGCGCTGCACGAGCGGCACGGCTATACCCGCGCGGAGCTGGACGAGCTGTGCCCGGCGGAGGGCGCGGCGGATGGGGTGAGCCGGGCAGGCGGCGCGGCGGTAGCGTTGGATGGGTTGGACATGCCGGGCTGCGCGGCGGCAACGGCGGAGCGGGATATGCCGGACGGCGCAGCGGCAACAGATGAGCTGAGCCGGGTGGGCAGCACGGCGGCTATGCCGGAGGTGTCCAACTCGCCGGGCGACGCGCGCGCGCCACAGGGCTGCGGGGAGGAGCCGCCCTGCGCGCTCCCGGGCGAAGGTGCGGAGGCCGACCGGGCTAAGGCGCGCCCGGCCCGGCGGGACACGCACGGCTACATACGCGACGAGCGGCTGATAGTGAACGCCATGGCAAACGTGGTGGACGAGCTGAAGCGCGCGGGCGTGGAGGCCCGCATGGACGTGAGCGAGGCGGAGGATCGCGTGAACGTGCATGTGAGCTGCCCGCGCATATCGGCCCTCAAATGCCGACATGCTCCGCCCGTGAAAGGCGAACACAGCGTAGAGTTTCTGAAAAACATTGGGGAAAGCGCTGAAAAATGCGCTCTGCAAATTGAAAAACACGGCGATGTGGACATAGAAAGTGGCCTTGCACTTTCTGAAATCGGGCGCGCACTGCGCGAAAAGGGCGCCGGCAAATCATGCGAAAACGCGGCCGATGGCGGCGCAAGCGCCCGTGAAATGCCGGATGCAGCCCCGCGTGCGGCGCAGGGAGACTTATGCGACATGCGGTATTTTCCGCGTCGCGCAGCCCAGAGAGGCGTCGTGCAGGAGCGGAGCTGCGCATGGGACGGCGCGCTTGGTGCGGCGGTTCGAGCGGAGGACGCTCCGTCCCGGCGTGGGAAGGGTGCGGCGCTTGAACAGTTCGGCGCAACGAACGCCGCATCCCGCGCAGCGGCTCAAGCGGAGGACGCTCCGCCCCGGCGCGACCAAGGCGCGGTGAACGTTACGTCCTGCGCATCGACTCCAATGGAGGAAGTTGCGCCCCGGCGCGGGCGAGGCGTGGCGCTTGAACAGTTCGGTGCAGCGAAGGGCGAGCCCCGCGCGTCGGTTCAAACGGATGCCACTCCGCCCCGGCGCGACCAAGGTGCAGCGCATGAACAGTTCTGCGCAACGAACGCCGCGTCCCGCGCAGCGGCTCCAATGGAGGAAGTTGCGCCCCGGCGCGGGCGAGACCCGGTGGTTCATGAACAGCCCCACTCGTCGGTTCAAGCGGATGCCGCTCTGCCCCGGCTCGACCAAATCGCGGCGAACGTTACGTCCTGCGCATCGACTCAAGCGGAAAACGCTCTGCCCCAGCGCGGCCAAGTTGCGGCGCATGAACAGTCCTGCACAGTGGACGGTTTGCACAGTGCATCGGCTCAATCGGATGCCGCTCCGCCCCGGCGCGACCCAATCGCCGCGGAGCATGAGCATACCCGCGCACCTGCCACCCCGCCCCGCGCATCGTCACATACGCAGGGCACCCCCGCACAGCCCCGGCCCCGCGCGGCATGCGCCCCGGACGACCCGCCCGCCCGCGTGCCGATGTCGGCGGCGGAGTATGTCGAGCACATGCTGAGGGAGGAACAGGCGCGCATAAGGCGCAGTCATATCCTAACTTGACTTTAGTGATTTAGCATGATATAGTGTATGCATCATGAGGGCGGTGCGCGGACCCGCGGCCGCCCATGAGTCACAGGAGGCACGACCATGAGCTATCTGAGCCCCAAGGCCCTGACCATAGAGCCCTATACGCCCGGCGAACAGCCGCGCGATCGCAAATACATAAAGCTGAACACCAACGAAAACGCCTATCCGCCCTCGCCCCGGGTGGAGGAGGCGATAAGGGGGCTGGCGGAGCGGCTGAGGCTGTACCCCGACCCCGAATGCACGCGCCTGCGCGAGGCGATAGCGCGCAGGCACGGCCTGAGCCCGGAAAACGTGTTCGTGGGCAACGGCTCGGACGAGGTGCTGGCGTTTGCCTTTGAGGCGCTGGTGGGGCCGGAGGGCGTGCTCACCACCGACATAGGCTATTCGTTCTACCCGGTGTATGCGCAGCTGTTTTCGCAGCCGTTTGTCACCGTGCCGCTGAACGACGACCTCACCGTGCCGTGGCGCGCGCTGATAGGCGGGCGCACCGTGGCCCTGGCCAATCCCAACGCGCCCACGTCGCTTGCGCTGGCGGGGGGCGAGCTGTATGAGCTGGCGCAGGGCCTGCGCAGGGAGGGCAAGGCGCTGATACTGGACGAGGCCTACTGCGACTTTGGCGGCGAATCGATGGCGGCGCGCGTAAACGAGCTGGACAATCTGCTGGTGGTGCGCACGCTGAGCAAGTCGTATTCGCTGGCGGGCATGCGCGTGGGCTACGCGCTGGGCGCGCCGGAGCTTATAGACGGACTGAACCGCATCAAGAACAGCTTCAACTCGTACCCCGTCGACACCCTTGCCCAGGCGGCGGCCGCCGCCGCGATAGAGGACGCGGAGCACTTCGAGCGCACCCGCACCGCCATAATGGCCACGCGCGACCGCTTTGCCGGGCGGCTGCGCGGCATGGGCTTCGACGTGCCCCTGAGCCGCGCCAACTTCGTATTCCCCGCCCATGAGCGAGTCCCGGCGCGCGAGCTGTTCGCGGGCCTGCGCGAGCGCGGCATACTGGTGCGCTACTTTGACAAGCCGCGGCTCAGCAACCGCCTGCGCATAACCATCGGCACCGACGAGGAGATGGAAGCGGTCGCCTCGGCGCTTTATGAGCTTACGCGCATCTGAGCGCGGAAGCGTGCGCATGACCCGCGCAATGAGCCCTGCGGACACAGTAATATGATGCCTGAACGCCGCCTTACCGGCTTTGCCGGGAGGCGGCGTTTTGTGTGTGACTGGCAAGGCGGCAGTCACATGGCCGCTATCGCAGCCAAAAGCGGCGCAAGGAAGCCGCCGCGATAACCGCAACGAAACAGAAGAACGCAGAGCAACACCCCAACCCTTTGCAGCAAGGCAGAGCGCTGCGCCAGAACGCAGCGCTCCGACGCCTCCAACCCCCAGCGGAGCGGCGGCGTTTCAAGGGGTAATAGGAGAATCCAA
>JBJEUC010000038.1:4926-6012 GCA_051883635.1 Candidatus Fimadaptatus sp. | reverse complement strand
CATCCTATCGATCGGAGAGTATTGTAATGAGCGATATGACCAAGGAAATAGAGTTTCTGGCCGAGATAGACCGCATGAAGTTCATAATGCGCCAGACCCCGCTGCACGACGGCTCGCGCTTTGAAAACGACGCCGAGCATTCCTGGCACATGGCCATGTACGCCCTGGTGCTCCGGCAGTACGCGCCCGAGGGCTGCGACTGCGACCGCGCCGCGCGCATGTCGCTGGTACACGACCTGGTCGAGCTGTACGCCGGCGACACCTACGCATACGACGCCAAGGGCTACGAGGACAAGAGCGAGCGCGAGCTGGCCGCCGCCGACCGCATATTCGGCATGCTGCCCGATGAGCTGGGCGCCGAGCTGCGCGGGCTGTGGGAGGAGTTCGAGGCCTGCCAGACGCCCACCGCGCGCTACGCCTGCTGCTGCGACCGCATCCAGCCGCTGCTGCTCAACTATCAGTCGGGCGGCATATCCTGGCGGCAGCACGGCATACGCGCCTCGCAGGTGCTGGAGCGCAACCGGGTCGTGTTCGAAACGCTGCCCGCGCTGGAGCCCTTCCTGCGCGCGCTGATAAGCGATGCCGTCAAGCGCGGCTGGCTTAAGGAGGGCTGACGCGCGCCGGGCCGACACTAGTGCCTGTTCAAAGCCTGCGGGCGGGAGGGCAGTCGCCCCTGCCGCAGTTCATACAGGTATGTGCGCCGGGCGCACCTGCTCCAGCAATCGCCGGGCCCCGCGCATGAGTCGGGCAGCCCGAAGCCGGAAGCGGCCTAATGTGCCGCTTCCGGCTTTGCGTATCTGGGATGGCTCTGCCCGGCACGTTCCCTCGCCGTCGTTCATCTCGGTATTTGCGCCGGACGCGACCGAGTCCGCAAGCGCCGCATCCTGCGCATAATCCGGGTAGCCCGAAGCCGGAAGCGGCCTAATGTGCCGCTTCCGGCTTTGCGTATCGGGGATGGCTCTGCCAGGCACGTTCCCGCGCCGTTCCTGCCGGTATGTGCGCCGGACGCGCCAGCGCCCGCAAGCGCTCTGCCCGCGCATGAGTCGGGCAGCCCGAAGCCGGAAGCGGCCTAATGTGCCGCTTCCG
>JBJEUC010000038.1:0-4826 GCA_051883635.1 Candidatus Fimadaptatus sp. | reverse complement strand
CCGGAAGCGGCCTAATGTGCCGCTTCCGGCTTTGCGTATCGGGGATGGCTCTGCCCGGCCCGTTCCTCGCGCCGTTCATCCCGGCATGTGCGCCGGACGCGCCCGCTCCAGCAAGCGCCGGGCCAGCGCATGAGCAGAACAGCCCGAAGCCGGAAGCAGCCTTAAGTGCCGCTTCCGGCTCTGCGTATCGCCGCTGACTGTCAGTAGCGGTTGTCGTATATGCGGGTGGACTTCTTCTCGCTGCGCGGCAGGTCGCCCATGCCCACGGCCTTGGGCACGCAGATTATGCCCACGCGCTCCTTGAAGTGGGTCATCACGCGGTATTCGAGGTCCTTGCGCTCCTCCTCGGGCAGGGGGGTCTCGAAGAACAGCGTCAGCCGGTCGCGGCCGTCAAAGTGGTCTATCATCACCTGGTACTCGCTGGATACGCCGTCCACTTCCTTGAGCACGTTGTCCACCTGCGCGGGGTATATCAGCACGCCCTTTACCTTGACCATGTCGTCGGTGCGGCCCAGTATGGAGTCTATGCGCGGATACTTGCAGCCGCAGGGGCAGTCGCCCGGCAGCGCGCGGGTCATGTCGTGCGTGCGGTAGCGTATGAGCGGCGCGCCCTGCTTCTTAAGCGTGGTTATGACCAGCTCGCCCAGCTCGCCGTCCGGCACGGGCTCCAGCGTCTTGGGGTTGATTATCTCGTAATAGAGATAGTCGTCGAACATGTGCATGCCGCACTCGTAGTCGCAGCTTATGCCTATGCCCGGGCCGTATATCTCGGTAAGGCCGTATATGTCGTAGAGCTGCACGCCCAGCTCGGAGGCGATGCGCTTGCGCATCTTCTCGCCCCAGCGCTCGGAGCCGATTATGCCCTTCTTGAGGCAGAGCCTGTCCCGGATGCCGCGCTTGGCTATCTCCTCGGCCAACAGCAGCGCGTAGGAGGAGGTCGCCGTGAGCACGGTGGTGCCCATGTCCTCCATGAACTTGAGCTGCTTTTCGGTATTGCCCGGGCCCATGGGCACTACCATCGCGCCCACGCGCTCGGCGCCGTTCTGGAAGCCTATGCCCGCCGTCCACAGCCCGTAGCCGGGGGTTATCTGCACGCGGTCGCGGTTGGTAACGCCCGCTATGCGGTAGCAGCGCGCGAACATCTCGGCCCAGTCCTCCACGTCGCCCCGGGTGTAGGGTATTATGACGGGCGTGCCGGTGGTGCCGCTGGACGAATGTATGCGCACTATCTCCTCCGTGGGCACGGCGGCCAGGCCCAGCGGATATGCCTGCCTGAGATCGCCCTTGTCGGTAAAGGGCAGCTTTTCAAAGTCCGCCTGCGTGCGGATGTCCTCGGGCTCAAGGCCCGCAAAGCGCCGGGCATAGAACCCGTCCGGCACCGCCATGAGATTTGTCAGCTGCCTGCGTATTTCTCCCAGTTGGTATTCGTTCATCACCATGTCATGCTCGCCCCTTTTGTATCAGCTTGGTATCTGCTTAAGTCTTTCGCGCGCACTCCCTGCCCAGCATGAGCGCCGCCATGTTCATATCAAGGAAGCGCGGGTTGACCTTCTGCCTTATGGCCCCGTCCACGTCGTCCGCTGTTATGCCCACGCTCTCCGCCTCCAGCGCGCAGCCTATCAGCGCGATGTTGAGCCCCTTTATCGAGCCCGTGCGGCGCTTGAGCTCGGCCGTATCCACGGTGAGCACGCGCGCGTGGCGCCTAAGGTAGTCTATCATGGCCGCGCCCTCGAAGCGCTTGCCGCTCAGCGATGCCGTGACCGGCTGTATGGCGTCGGGCGAGGTCACTACCAGCCCGCCGCTCCTGAGGTAGCCCAGGTTGCGCGCCGCCTCGCAGGGCTCGCTGGCTATTATCACATCGGCGCTGCCCTGCGGTATCAGCGAGGAGTACACGCCCTCGCCAAAGCGCACATGGCTCACCACGCAGCCGCCGCGCTGCGCCATGCCTATCGTTTCGGCCGTGCGGGCAAACATGCCCCTGTTCATGGCCGCCTGCGCCAGTATCCGGCTGGCCAGCACCGTGCCCTGACCGCCCACGCCGCAAAGAAGTATGCTGCTCATATCACTTCACCTCCGCGATGCAGTCCGCCGGGCACACCTGCGCGCACAGCCCGCAGGCCGTACACATGTCGGATGCGATGACCGCCTTGCCGTCCTCAATGCTCATGGCCGGGCAGCCCAGCTCGCGTATGCAGCGGCGGCAGCCTACGCACTTTTGCGCGTCCACCGCCAGGGCGCCCGGATGCCTGTTAAGCGCTATGCAGGGGGCCTTGAATATCAGCACCCGCACGCCCGTGCCCTCGGCGGCGCGCCTTATGGCGGGCACGGCGCTGGCCAGGTCGAAGGGGTCTACCTCCTCTATCGAGGATACGCCTATGGCCTCCAGTATCGCGCGTATGCTTATCACCGGCGCTATCTCGCCCGAGGCGTTTTTGCCCATGCCGGGGTGCGCCTGATGGCCCGTCATGGCCGTGGTGGAGTTGTCCAGCACGCACAGCACCATGGGCGTCTGGTTATAGACGGCGTTTATCACGCCCGGTATGCCGGTATGGAAGAAGGTGGAATCGCCCACGAAGGCGAAGTTGACCCCGTCCTCGCCCGCCAGAGTGAGGCCCTGGGCTATCGTGATGCCCGCGCCCATGCACAGGCAGGTATCCGTCATGTCCAGCGGCGCGGCGTTGCCCAGGGTATAGCAGCCTATGTCGCCCGAGAATATCGCCCGCTTGCCCTTCATCGCCTGCTTCACGGCGTAGAACGAGCCCCTGTGCGGGCAGCCCGCGCACAGCACCGGCGGCCTTACCGGCAGCTCGGGCGGCTGCGGGGCCGCGCCCGCGGGCATCGGCACGCCCAGATAGCCGCTGAGCAGCCGCGCGCACTCGCTGACCGACAGCTCGCCCGCCGTAGGCACCGCGCCGTCGCGCTTGCCCACTATCTGCGCGCTGAGCCCGAAGCGGTCGCGCGCCAGGTGCAGCGCGTCCTCTATCACCGGGTCCAGCTCCTCAAACACCATCACGCTGCTTACCATGCCCATGAACTCGCGCGCCAGCGAGTCCGGGAAGGGATAGGGCGTGCCTATCCTGAGCACGGGACATTCCGCGCCCAGCATGGCCAGCGCCTCGCGCACGTAGGTATAGCTCACTCCGCCGCAGGCCACGCCGCGCCGCGCCGCCGCGATGCGCTGCGCCATGTCCGCGCGCTCGCAGTCCACGCACTCGCTGGAGCCGTTGCGGGTGAAGTAGGGCTGGCGCGCCACCTCGCAGCTCTCGCAGGGATTGGCGCTGCCCTTCATCTCCATCAGCTCCCGGCCCTCTATGGCGTTGAAGCCGCTCCGGGCCAGCTCTTCGGCCAGGGGCTCCTCGCGCTCCACCAGCCGCAGCTTGTTCTGATAGGACGTGCGCGGGAATATCACCCACCTGGGCCCCTTGGTGAAGCCCTGGGCCGCGCGCGGCTGCGCGGGCAGCTCGCCCACGTCAATCGAGGCGCAGCTGTGGCATACCCGCGTGGTGGGGCGCAGTATCACCGGCCCGCCTATGCGCTCGCTCAGCTCGAACGCGTAGCCCGCCATCGCGAAGGCCTCCTCGGGCGTTACCGGGTCCAGCACCGGTATGCGCGCGTAGCGGCCAAAGGCGCGCGTGTCCTGCTCGGTCTGCGAGGATATGGGGCCGGGATCGTCGGCCACCAGTATCACCAGGCCGCCCTTTACGCCCACGTAGTTTACGCACATGAGCGGGTCGCTGGCCACGTTCAGGCCCACCTGCTTCATCGTGACCATCGCCCGCGCGCCCGCGTAGGCCGCGCCCGCGCCCACCTCCAGCGCGCTCTTTTCATTCACCGACCACTGCACCTTTATCCCGCCGGGGTTGCGCCGGGCTATGGTCTCCAGCACCTCGGTGGAAGGGGTGCCGGGATATCCGGCCACCACGCCCACACCCGCGCGTATCGCGCCCAGGGCGATGGCCTCGTTGCCCATCAACAGTTCCATCATGTATATCACCTCATCATCTGCGCTGCACACGGAGCCGGCCGCACCGGCCCGGTAAGGGCGCTCGGCGCGCCCGCACCACTGCAGTTACACAAGTACGCATGCTACAACTATTATCGCGCATATCGCGAGGGATATCAAGTCGAATTTTTGCAGGCGGAAGCGGCGGGCGCCGGTCCTGGACGTGCGCAGGTTGAAGCCGCGCAGCTCGGCCGATATCGCGCTGCCCTCTATGCGCTGCACGCAGCCCACCAGCAGCGGCACGCACAGCGGCACCAGCAATCGTATCCTGCGCAGTATGTTGCCGTCCAGCTCCACGCCGCGCGCGGTCTGCGCCTCGATTATCGCGCCCATCTCGCCCGAGAGCACGGGTATGAAGCGCACGGCCGTGGTGAGCGCAAACGCGTAGCGGTAGGGCATGCCCAGCCGCACCAGCTCGCCCGTGAGGTCGCTCAGCTGCGTGAGCTGCAGCATTATCGTCAGCGGCAGCGTCGCGCCTATCAGCCGCAGGCATATCAGCAGCGAGAAGCGCAGCCCCGTGTCGGTTATGTATATGCCCAGCGGCAGGTCGATAAGGTGCGCGCCCTCGCGCACAAAGAATATCTGCAATACGAACAGTATCGACGAGAACTTGGCCACCGCCGTGAGCGTGCGCACGGCGCGGCGGAATATGCCGCCCAGCGCGCCCAGCCCCAGGCTCAGCAGTATCAGCGCCGCCACCATGGCAATGCTCCCGGTGGCAAAGCAGCCCACGCATATCGCCACGGCCATTATCAGCTTGACAAGCGGGTTCATGTGATGCAGTATCGTGTCGCCCGGCTGGTAGTCAAGAAATCCCTTCATC
>JBJEUC010000037.1:0-6051 GCA_051883635.1 Candidatus Fimadaptatus sp. | reverse complement strand
AGCTCTATCACGTCGTCCAGCGTGCCCAGCGTGTTTATCTTGCCCATGGTCTCGGGGCACAGGTGTATATGGCCCAGGCCCTGCGCGTCCAGCCGCTCCAGGCACTCGGCCAGGAACGCCCTTGCCCGCTCCAGCGCCGCGTCGTGCCCGCCCTTTTCGGAGCCGGGATGGAATATCACGCGCTCGCCGCCCATCCAGTCGACCGCGCGCGCCGAATCGATGAGGTAGCCGAACGACTTTTCGCGGCTCTCGGGGTCCTGCGTAGCGCAGTTGATGTAGTAGGGCGCGTGTATGCTCACGTATATGCCCTGCCTGCGCGCCTCGGCGCCCAGCGCGCGGGCGGTCGCCTCGCCCAGTTGCACGCCGTGGCCGGCGGCGTATTCGTATGCGTCCAGCCCGCGCGCGGACAGAAAGCCGGGCGCCTGTATCGAGGTCTTGAGCCCCTCGTCGTAAAAGCTCTGGCAGTTGCCCGCCGTACCAAACCTTATCATCGCAACCGCGTCCTCCGTTCCGTCAAGCGCGCCTTATGCCCATAGCGCGCATGAGCGCCTTTTCCAGCACGCGATTAAAGTATGTGCCCAGGAACTCCCGCCTGCCCAGGGGATTGACCAGCGCGGCGCGCAGGCCCTGCCGCTTCGCGCCTATCACGTCGGTCATGAGCTGGTCGCCCACGGCGACGGTATGCTCAGGTCTCGCGCCCATCAGGCTGCACGCGCGCAGGTACGCCCTGCGCCTCGGCTTGCCCGCATCGGCCACGTATTCGAGCCCCAGCGCCTCGGCCACCGGCGCTATGCGCTCCGGGTGGTTGTTGGAGCATATGCAGGCGGAAAAGCCCAGCTCGCGGCATTCGTCCATCCACACCGCCAGCTCCGGCGAAAAGTCCATATCGTTCCACAGCGTAAGCGTGTTGTCCAGGTCGAACACCAGCGCGCTCACGCCCATATCGCGCAGCATATCGAGATCGAGCGACAGCACGTCCCGACATATGATATCCGGCTTCCAGCCGTCAAACATCGCAAGAGCACCTCCGAACTGATACTATTGTACAATAGACCGGTCCGGCGCGCAAGCGCGTGCGCCCGCCCCTATGTTAAACAACGCCGCCGGAGCGGGCGAGGCAGGTGCGGGGGCAAGCCCGGCGTGCGCGTGGGGCAAGCCCGGGAGGTGCGGAGCGGGCGGGGACTGAGGCGCGCCTGCACAGCACGCGGCGCGTCACGCTTCCTGCCGCCGCGCCGCATGGTTGTATGAATGCTGTCGCGTTCTTGCGCCGCGCGGGTGATGTCCGCTGTCGAGTCACCATGTAATTGCCGGAACTCCTGCACATCCCCGCGCGGGTGTTGCGCGCAGACCGCCGCAACATAGCGCCGCGCGGGTGATGTCCGCCGTCGCGCCGCTACGCGATTGCCGGAACTCCTGCATGTCCACCCGCGCGGGTGTTGCGCGCAGACCGCCGCAACATTGCGCCGCCCGAGCGCTGCCCACTGTCACGCCGCTGCGCGATTGCCGGAACATCCACACGTTCCTCGCGCGGGTGTTGCGCGCAGACCGCCGCAACATTGCACTGCCCGAGCGTTATCCGATGTCGCGCCGCTGCGCGATTGCCGGAACTTCTGCATGTCCCGCGTGGGCGTTGCGCGCAGACCACCGCGACATTGCGCCGCGCGGGTGATGTCCGCTGTCGCGCCGCTGCGCGATTGCCGGAACTCCTGCACATCCCCGCGCGGGTGTTGCGCGCAGACCGCCGCAACATAGCGCCGCTCGAGCGTTATCCGCTGTCGCACCGCTGCGCGATTGCCGGAACTCCTGCATGTCCCACGCGGGTGTTGCGCGCAGACTGTCGCGTTCTTGTGCCGATTGGCGCTGCCCGCTGTCGCGCCGCTGCGCGATTGCCGGCTCTGCCTGCCCCCGCGCGCACCATCCCCCGCCCGCCATCACCCAGGCGCTCCCGTCATAGCTTCAGCCCCATCTCCAGCCGTACCTCGTGCCGCTCGGGGTCGGTGTTTGAATAGGCGTACAGGTCAAATCCGATAAGCTCAAAGCCGCATCGGCGGTAAAACGCTATCGCGCGCTCGTTGCAGCTCTGGGTCTCCAGCACCGCCATGCGCGCCGACGCCGCCCTCGCCTCGCCCAGCAGGGCGTTCATGAGCGCAGTGCCGATGCCGCGGCGGCGCTCCCCGCCGTCGAACACGCATATGTTGCTGATGCGGAAGCGATTGTTCCACTTCTCCAGAAAGCCCTCCGCAAAGCCCGCAAGGCGCTCCCCGAAGAACGCGCCGTAGGCCACGGGCGCGTCGAGCCATTCGCCCAGGAACACGTCATCGAACGACTTTTGCACGGCCCGGCCAAAGGGCCTGTACTCCACGTCAAACCCGGCCTCCGTCCTGCGGATATCGTAATAGCCCCGCGTCTCATAGCGGGCGGTGAAGCTGCGGCCCGCGTAGGCGTCCCTGTCCAGCTTGCGTATCTCCATTTGGCAGCGCATCTCCTCTCACTGCGGGCGGGAGCTGTCTCCCCCTCCGCTTCGACCCGGTATGCGTTGGGCCGCAAAGGCCGCCGCGCACCCGGCGCACACTGTGCCGGACACGACCGAAGCGCGAGAGGGCCAGTGCCCTCCCGCGCTCCTGCTGAGCTTCCCCGGCCGCCTAAGCTGACCGGCCCTGCGGCCCCTCGCTGCGCCCGGCCCGCGCCTACTCGGCGGCGGTCGACGTGTCGTCCGCAGCCGGATGCTCGTCCGTCCCGGCCTCCCGGGGCTTGCCCAGGTACTCGGGCAGCTGCATGCCCGCCATGTCGAACAGCTCGTTCATGGGCGGTATCGACTTCATAAGCCCCGAGAGGAAGTTCGCCGTGGCGCCCTTGTCGCCGTTCTGGCCGTCCCACACCGTGACCTTGTCTATCTTCACGCCCTTTATCGCGTCCACCTGTATGCGCATCAGCTGCTCCATCTTGTCGGCCAGCATGAGCCTGAGCGCGTCGCTGGGGTCGCCGCCTGCGGCCTTGACCATCTCGGCCATACCTACGGCCTGACGGCTGAGCTGCTCCTGCATGCCGCGCGCCTCGGCGCTCATGCGGGCGAATATCGCGTCGGCCTCGCCCTGGGCCCGGCGGCGGGCCTGCTCGGCCTGCGCCTCGGCCTCTATCTCCAGGCGGCGCTTTTCAATTTCGGCCTTCACTATCACGTCGGCCTCGAGCGTGGCCCTCTCGCGCGCGGCGCGCGCGGCCTCGGCGGCCTGCTCGGCGGCGTAGGCGGATTCCAGGGCGTTGGCGGCCTGAATCTTTTCGGCGGAGGTCGCTATGCGCAGGGCCTCGGCCTCGTTCTCGCGCAGGGTGGCGTTGGAGCGGGCCACCTCTATGCGGCTCATGTTCTCGCCCTCTATGGCGGCGGCGTTGGCCTGGGCGACCTGTATGCGCTGGTCGCGGTGCGCGTTGGCCTCGCCTATGGAGCCGTCGCGCTCCTTTTCGGCCACCGACTTCTTGGCGTCGTTGATGGCCTTGGCGGCGGCCTCGCGGCCCAGCGCCGTGATGTAGCCCGACTCATCGGATATGTCGGTCACGTTCACGTTTATCAGGCGCAGGCCTATCTTCTTGAGCTCGGTCTCCACATTGCGGCTCACGGCCACCAGGAACTTGTCGCGGTCGGTGTTTATCTCCTCGATGTCCATGGTGGCTATCACCAGCCGCAGCTGGCCGAAGATTATGTCCTTGGCCAGCTCCTGTATCTCGTTCAGCTTGAGCCCCAGCAGGCGCTCGGCGGCGTTCTGCATCACTCCGTCCTCCACCGAAATGCCCACGGTAAAGCGGGAGGGCACGTCTATGCGTATGTTCTGCCGCGAGAGCGCGTTTTTCAGGTCGACCTGTATCGACATCGGCGTCAGATCCAGGAACGCATAGGACTGTATCACCGGCAGCACGAACGCCGCGCCGCCGTGTATGCACTTGGCCGAGCGGTTGGTGCCGTCGGCATTCTGGCCCACGCGGCCGTATATCACCATCACCTTATCGGACGGGCACTTCTTGTAGCGCGAAAGCAGCATCATAAGCAGTATGAACGCAATCAGCACCACTACGCATATCAGTATCATCCATGCCGGCATGTCAAATTCCTCCTTTGCTCATGTCCCCTGTCGTGCCCGGCGCCCGCGCGGCGCGCACCAGCACAGCGCCGTCCCCGGCCAAGCCCTTCACCACCACGCGCGCGCCGGTGGGCAGCGCCTCCGCGCCGTCCGTGACCGCGTCCAGCTCCACCAGGCGGCCCTGCATCTTCAGCATCACCTTGCCGCCCGCGGCCCTGCCCGGCGGTATGGGCAGGTACACCTCGGCGAACTTGCCCACGGCGCTCGTGACCGTCAGGTTGCCCCGCTCGCCCAGCCGCCGAAAGCCGCGCATCGCCAGCGCGCACAGGTACATGTCCCCCACGCCCATCGCCAGCGCCAGCGCGACCGCCAGGGCCGCCGGCAGCGCCGCTTCCATGAGCGCCAGACCGCCCCAGCCCGTGACCGCCAGGAGCGACGCCACCCCCAGCAGCGTGAACCAGCGCAGTCCGTCCGCGCCGCGCGCAGGAGCCGCGTCCGGGCCGTCGCCCGCGTCGATGTCGGCGTCCGCGTCGGCGTCGAAGCCTTCGGCGGGTTCCATGTCCGCGTCCGGGCCGTCGCTCACGTCCGCGTCGTCGGGCGCGCCGCCCTGGGCAAGTCCCATGAGCAGCATTACGAATTCCGCCGCCAGCAGCACCGTCGCCGGGGCCGCTATCGCCACGAGCGCGCGCTGCACCGCGTCCAGCGCGTTCCACATGTCCATCATCTGCGCCGAGCCCCCTTTCGCCCGTTGTGACTTCATTATATCATATAAGCCCTAAAGCGCAATATATACGCGCCCATCTGTCCAAAAAGGCGCGCGACCCCCTCGTTTTGGCGCGCATGGGCTTGCGCAAAGCTCTATATGCGCCTATAATCGGAGCATGACAGTGCGCGGGGAGGACGACGGCATGCACATGGTGGACGCGAAGGGCCTGCTCTCAGCGGGCAACGGCATAAACATATACCGGGGCTGCACGCACGGCTGCATATACTGCGACAGCCGCTCGAGCTGCTACCGCTTCACCCACGCCTTTGAGGACGTCGAGGTCAAGCGCAACGCGCCCGAGCTGCTGGACGCCGCGTTGCGCCGCAAGCGCGAGCGCTGCATGATAGCGACCGGCGCGATGTGCGACCCCTACATGCCGCTGGAGGAGGAGCTGCTGCTCACGCGCCGCTGCGCCGAGGTCATCGAGCGCCGGGGCTTCGGGCTGGCCGTGCAGACCAAGTCGGCGCGCATACTGCGCGACGCGGACCTGCTGGAGGCCATAAACCGGCGCGCCCGCTGCGTAGCGCAGATGACGCTCACCACCTGCGACGAGGCGCTCTGCCGCACGATAGAGCCCAACGTATCCACCACGCTGGAGCGCGCGGCGGCGCTGCGCGCCCTGAGCTTGCGCGGCATACCGACCGTGGTATGGATAAGCCCCCTGCTGCCCTGGATAAACGACGACGAGCGCAACCTGCGCGGCCTGCTGGACCTATGCTTTGAGGCGGGCGTGCGGGGCATCATCTGTTTCGGCATAGGGCTCACGCTGCGCGACGGCAACCGGCAGTACTTCTACGCCGCGCTGGACCGGCACTTCCCGGGGCTCAGGCAGCGCTACGCGCGGCGCTTTGGCAACTCCTACGAGTGTCTGAGCGACGCCAACGCCCGGCTGATGCGGATATTTCACGACGAGTGCGAGGCGCGCGGCGTGATGCACGATGTGGGGAGGGTGTTTGCGTACTTACGCGAGTTCGAGCTGCCGGTGAGTCGGCAGCTGAGCTTCTTTGATACATGAGGGGAGAGGCGGCAGTGCGGCGCGTTCTGACGCGGCGCGCTGTCGCAGAGGAATGGGTTTTGCGTAGTATTGCATTCTTCCGTTGCCTCGCAGTATGTGGGGCGCATTCTTGCGCCGCTTGTGCCTGAGGTTGCTGCCTTGTGGCGGCCTCCGGCGGCCAAGGAGGGATAGGGGGATTGCGAGTTCCCCCTACTCCCTCC
>JBJEUC010000036.1:0-6079 GCA_051883635.1 Candidatus Fimadaptatus sp. | reverse complement strand
AGCCGCGCGAGTGCGCAGACAGGCCCCCGCGTAAAGCCGCGCGAGCGCGCGGACGGGCCCCGCGTAAAGCCACGCGAGCGCGCGGACAGGCCCCCGCGTAAAGCCGTGCGGGCGCGCGGACAGGCTCCCGCGTAAAGCCGCGCGGGCATCGTCCCGCCCCCGTATGCGCCGGTATGGCCGCAGATGTTATAATTCGCTACGCGGGGTTGTGTGCCGGCGCGCACATGTGATATAATAGAACAGATAATGCGGACGGTCATGTCGAAGGGCCGCGCGTTCAAGGAGGCTTAACATGCGCATAGTCGGCGGAGAGGCGGGCGGTCGCCGCATACAGGCCCCCGAGGGCAGGCAGACGCGCCCCACTACCGAGCGCGTGCGCGAGGCGGTGTTCTCGATACTGGGCGGCGACATGACGGGCCTTGATGTGCTGGACGTGTTCGCCGGGTCGGGTGCGATGGCGCTGGAGGCCCTGAGCCGGGGCGCGGCGCACGCCGTGCTGTGCGATTCCTCGCGGCAGGCCGCGGCCGTGATACGCCGCAACATAGACGCGCTGGGCTACGGTGCGCGCGCCGAGCTGCAGGCGCGCGACTGGCGCATGGCGCTGGGCGGCATGGCGGGCCGGCGCTTCGACGTGGTGTTCATAGACCCGCCCTACAAGCGGGTGGAGGAGTACACCCAGGTGGTCGATGAGCTGAATGCGCGGCAACTGCTGGCCGGGGGCGCACTGCTGGTGCTGGAGCACGAGGCGCGCACGGAGCTAAAAGGCTTCCCGCCCGGGTTTGAAATGCTTAAGCCGCACAGGTACGGCGATACGGCAGTTACGGTGCTGAGGTTCAATGGCGAGGCCGGTTCGGCGGAGGATGAGGTATGAGGTGCGTTTACGCGGGCAGCTTTGACCCGATAACGGTCGGGCATCTGGACATAATCAGGCGCGCGAGCGGCGTGTTTGACGAGGTCATAGTGGCCGTGCTCAACAACCGCGCCAAGCGCCCGGCCTTTGCGGTGGAGGAGCGGCTGGAGTTCATACGCCGCGCGACCGAGGGTCTGAGCGGCGTGAGCGTGGACGCGTTTGACGGGCTGCTGGTGGACTACATGCGCAAGGTGGACGCGCGCGTGATACTGCGCGGACTGCGCGCCGCCGGCGACTTTGAGAGCGAGACGCAGACGGCCGCGATGAACCGCAGGCTGTACCCGGGCGCCGAGACCATGTTCATGATGACCTCGCCCGAATACTCGTGCGTCAGCTCGACCGCCGTGCGCGAGATAGCGTCGTTTGGCGGAGACATATCGGGCCTGGTGCCCGCGTCGATACTGGACGCGGTGAACCACGGATTTGATATACATTACGGAAGAATTGCGAGAGGAGAATCGCTTTGATGGACAGGGATATGCGTGATCGCGACAATCGACAGGAAGATGAGCGCGATATGGTGCGCTCGCAGGGACGCGCGGCAGGCAACGCGTGGCAGGACGGCCGTCAGGGCGAGGAGGAATACGCGCTGGACGAGCTGGTGGAGGTGCTCAGGATAATACTGACCGAGGAATCCCGCGCCGTGCCGATGAAGAAGTACCTGCGCATGGTGGACGTGGACAAGGCGCTCTACTATCTGGAATCCATGGAGCGCCAGATGCCCCGGGCGATACCCCAGGCCCGCCGCATGCTCGAGGACCGGGACACCATACTCGGCAACGCCGAGCGCAAGGCCCAGAACATCTGCAAGGACGCCGAAAACAGCGCCCGCGTAGTCATGGACGAGGCCGAGAAGAACGCCCAGGCCATAAAGGCCGATGCCGAGGCGCAGGCCGCTCAGATAATCGACGAGGCGAAGAAGCGCGCCCGCGCGCTGGTGGACCAGAACGAGGTCAGCCGCCTGGCCGAGACCGAGGCCACCCAGAAGCTGGCCGCCGCGCGCAGCAAGGCCTCCGAGATAATGCGCCAGGCGACCCAGTACGCCGACACCATGCTCTCCAACCTCGAGGACTTCCTCAAGACCGAGCTGGGCGATGTGCAGAAGAGCCGCTCCAACCTGACCGAAAAGCGCTGATGGGTCAAACACAGAAGTACCGGAGCCGTTCCGCAGGTGCGGGGCGGCTCCGGTACTTTTTGGCGCAGGGCAGGACGCGCGGGCGGCTGCGGCGCAGACAGGCCCCTGGCAGGCCCGTCCTATTCCCGCACGCCGTCCAGCGCCTTCCAGCCGTAGCGCACGATGGAGATGACCATGGAGAGCTCGCTTATCACCTCGTCGAGTATGCCCGCCCATGAGCCGACGGCTATGTCGTACACTATCCAGAGCGGGGAGTTGACGCACATGCCGGCGATGCGGATGGTGCGCGCGTTGTGCGTGTAGCCGCCTATGGTGGCTGCGATGTTCGCTGCCACCGGCAGCACCGACGCCCAGCCCGACCAGGTGAGGGCGAGCGTGAGCAGCTGCAAGAGGCATATGAGCGTGCACATCGCCCGGGAGTGGGCAAACCGGAACCGGCTGCCCAGGCAGAACGAGCGCAGGGCGTTGAGTATGTAGCTTATGCCGCCGGTGACGGCGCCCAGCAGGAGCAAGTGGACCGTATAGCAGAAGTAGGACAGGAACTGTATGCGGAACAGGCTCCGGTTGCTCCGGCACTGGTAAGAGACGAAGAAGAACGCCGTTCCGGCGAGGCCTATCAGCTGTATCAGCAGTGTATCGTGCATATGTGCGTCTCCGTGTGGGTCGTGGTGGGGGATGAAGGTGCGGTGGGAGCGGGGAGCCGTGCGAGCGTCAGGCGGGCACGGGTGAATGCGCGCTTGTGATGTCTCCATCGCCCTACACCATCGCCGCTATCGCTGGCGCGAACTGGCTCGATGAGCCGCCGAAAGGCCCGGTGGGAGCGATGAAGCTGGTAAACCTTGCGAACGTCGAGTGTACCCGGCGGATTATGCGCTTGTGATGTCCCCATCGCCCAACGCCATCGCCGCCAGCGCAGGCTGCCCCGATGAGCCGCCGAAAAGGCTCGGCGGTATCGGGTGGAGGGCCGTAAGCTTTGCACATCCAAAGCGTGCCCAGCTGATTATGCGCTGGAGAATGTCCACATCGCCCAACACAAGCACCACCAGCGCGTGCGCGTGCTGGCTCGATGAGCCGCCGAAAAGCCTATTGGGAGCGATGAGGCTGGTAAACCTTGCGAATGTCGGGCGTACTCGGCTGATTGTGCGCGGTGGACGTTGCTATCGCCCAACGCCATCGCCGCCAGCGCAGGCTGCCCCGATGAGCCGCCGAAAAGGCTCGGCGGTATCGGGCGGAGGGCCGTAAGCCTTGCATACTTCAAGCGTGCCTGGCTGATTATGCGCTGGAGAGTGTCCACATCGCCCAACACAAGCACCACCAGCGCGTGCGCGTACTGGCTCGATGAGCCGCCGAAAGGCCCGGTGGGAGCGGGGATGGCCGTAAGCCGTGCCCACCTCAAGCCCGCCCCGCTTATGCGCGATGCATGGGGAAGTCTCCCCGCGCCCCGCCCAGTCACCCGTTCTTCTTCTGCGCCGCGCGCGCCGCGTCATCAGCGTTCTCATATGCAATGTACCGCCGGTTGAGCGCCAGCGCTACGGCACCCAGCGCCAGCGCCGCCAGCGCGGGTGCGAGCTGGCCTGCGGGCTCGCTGAGCGGCAGGACGCCGGTGCGCGCCAGCGTCTCGACCGCCCCGCCGCGCTCCATGAGCGCGCATATCAGCGCGGCCAGCGCCCCCTGCAGCGCCTTGCCGGCGGCGTAGCGCCCGCCCGGCACGCCGCAGGGCCTGAGCAGCGCGAGGGACTGCAGGGTTATCGACAGCCCGCCAAAGGTGATGGCAAAGCTGATGAGCGGCAGCGTCCAGGGCCCGGCCAGCTCGCTCAGCGCCAGCGAGCCACCGGCCATCTCCAGCAGCGCATGGGCAAAGGCCAGCGCGTGCGGGCTCGCGCCCGGCGCCAGCAGCAGCGCCGCCCAGTACAGGTAGGCGCTGAGCACGGTAAACAGCACCACCCAGCAGCCTATGAGCAGCATGGTGCGCGCGGCCTCGCAGGCGGGCTGCCCGCTGTCCTGTCGCGCCTCGGCCCCGGCGACCGGGCTCCCGGAGGAGGGCAGCGCGCGCAGCATGAGGCTGCCCAGCAGCGTGCCCAGCCAGCTGGATATCAGCAGCGTCCAGCCGCAGCCCGGCAGCGCCGTGCCCAGCGTGCCCAGCGCAAAGGCGGGCGAACAGGTCGAGCTGATCAGGGCCAGGCGCAGGTAGCTGCTGCTGTCGCCGCCGCGCTCGGCGCATATGGCCGTGAGCTTGGCCCCGGTGGGGTTGCCGCCCAGCCAGCCGCATATGAGCGCGCCCGCGCCGTCCTCCGGGCAGCGCATCAGCCGCATCAGCGGGCGCAGACGCCGCCCCAGCGCCCGCCCCAGCGCGCCGCGCTGCAGGGCTATGGCCAGGAAGCAATAGGGAAACAGCGCCGGTACCAGCGCGCCCGCCCAGGTCGCAAGGCCCTTGCGGGCGGCGCTCATGCCTATCTCCGGCTGCAACGCAAGCAGTATCAGTCCCGCCGCCGGTGCGGCCGTGCGCAATATCCCTTTTAGCTTCATAAGAGTCGCCTCCGCGCATGTCGTCATGCTTATTGATATGCGCGCGGGCGGCGGCGATGACGCGGTTGGCCTAAAGCGAGGGTATCACCAGCAGCACCATGAACGCGGCCGTGGCACCTATCAGCAGCCAGCGCCGGCGGCGGCATCCGCTGGCGATGAAGTCGGTCAGGAGCGCAAAGGGCGTCTTGCCTTCGCGGCACAGGGGCTTCAGCGCGCGCCTGATGCCGAGATAGCCGCACACCGCCAGCGCCAGCCCGCCCGCCAGCAGCGCGCACAGCAGCACGCTGGCGTACACGGGCACCTCCCCGCCCAGGGTGAAGTACGGGTCGAGCGTGAGCTGCGACAGCGTGACGAGCGAAAGCCCCATCAGCAGCCGGAACATGTGCCGGTAGGCGGCCTCGGGCCAGCCCTCCGCGCGCTCGGGGTACAGGCCCAGCAGCAGGGCCTGCAGGCACAGCGCCATTACCGGCAGGCGGAACACGTAAAACAGGCTCTTGCCCGCGTCGGCGATGGCGCCGCCCCAGGGCGCGAGGTACACCGGCACGCGCTCGGGCAGCGCCGGATACCGGCAGGCCAGGGCCGCTATCGTCGCGGCGCTCAGCGCGCCGACCAGCGCGGCGTAGCCCCATGTGAGCAGTTTGGCAGCATTTCGGTTCTTCATTATCGTTCCTCCGTGTATCGTGTGTCGTATCATGGTGCGCGGTGGGAGGGGCGTATGCGGGGAAGGCGGCCTGCGCCGCTGCGGATGTCCGCGCGAAAGCTGCGCGCAGGATGGCGGGGGGCAGCGCTTCGCCATGTGCGCTGCGCAAGCCCGGAGCTGCGCGCTTAGGTGGTGAGCGCCGCCGGTAAGCGTCGCCGCAGGGCTCATGGCCGCATCAGCGCTCAAACGCGCCCCGCGCCCGGAAGCGATTCGCGCGGGGTGCGGTGCATCGGGCGGCGCGCCATCTGTGCATCGCATGTGGGCTGAACGGCGTGAAGCGCCCGTGAAGCGCGCTCATCAGCGGCCCGTGCGATTTGCATAGTCAAAGCTCACGCGCCGCACATCCGGAAGCCATCCGCGTAAACCGCTCCGCGCCATGTCACCGAGCGCCCGCCCCTCCCGCTACGGCTCCACCGTGAAGCGGTGCGTCCAGTCGCGGCCCGCGCGGCGGTACTCGGGGTTGGCGGCGCACAGCCCCCACAGGTCGGTCGCGCGGGTCTCCAGCGCCCATATGGGGTCGCCATCCAGCTCGCGCACGTCGGTCACCAGCGGCAGGGAGGAGGCGCGCTTCAGCTCGCCCAGCAGCCCCAGCGCGCTCCGGCGGCAGGCCAGCACGCGCGCGTAGGTGGGGCGGGGATGGTCCTCCTGCATGCGCCGGGTTATGCCCAGCGCGACCTGGGGCAGCAGCCGCCTGAGCCGCGCGTAGGTGTAGCGCTTGCTCTTGCAGGCGGCTATCAGCGCCTCGGCGTCGGGGCACTGGCGCGCCTTGCGGCATATCAGGCGCTCCAGTCCCTCGCTCACGCCCGGG